>JAKAVX010000021.1:0-12400 GCA_021827465.1 Deltaproteobacteria bacterium
GAAGGAGCACGGACGCGATCTCGTGCGCCGCCTCGCGGTCCGCGCCGACGCGCTCGTCGAGAACAACCGCCCCGGCGTCGCAGAGCGGCTCGGAATCGGCTACACCGACATCCGGCGCTCCAATCCCAAGATCGTTTACTGCTCGATATGCGGCTTCGGTCCCAAGGGCCGCCGCGCCAACCATCCCGCCTTCGACCCCGTAATCCAGGGCTACTCAGGGATGGCTTTCGTGCAGGCGGGCAAGGAGGGCAAGCCGACCGCGGTCAAGATGGCGCTCGCGGACAAAGTCGCCGGGATGACCGCCGCGCTCGGTATCGTGAGCGCGCTGCACGCGGCGCGGGCCCGCGGCGTCGGCCAGTATCTCCGGGTCCCGATGCTGGAAGCGATGATGGCGTTCGCGGCGAACGACACGATCTACGGCTACACGTTTTTGCCCGAGGAAGAGTTCAAGCATCAGGCGCCCCGCTCGACCACGCTCGATCCGTTCAAGACCGCCGACGGATGGATCACGATCGCGCCTTTCAGCGACGCGCAGTACGAGCGGCTATGCACCGCCGTGGGCCATCCCGAATGGTGGACCGGCGTGCCCGACCGCACCGAACGCGCGCGCGGCATCATGCGCGGACTCGGCAAGCTATTCCAGGAGCGTCCGAGCGCCGAATGGCTTCCGCTCCTCGAGCAGGCCGACGTGCCGTGCGGCCCGGTCCACAACTACGACACGCTCTTCAAGGACGACGAGATCGTCGCGAACGCGAATTTCACCGTCTATGACTATCCGGGAGTGGGCGAAGTCAGGACCGTGAATCCGGGAGTCAGGTTTACCGAAACCCCCGCGAAGATATGGCGCATCCCGCCCAAGCTCGGCGAGCATACCGAGGAAGTTCTGCGCGAGGCGGGCGTCGAGCGCTCGCAAGTTGAGGAACTCCGCCAGTCCAAGGTGATCAACTAACCGTACGCTCGATGTGCTCCAGATGGCGAGCGTTCAGGAAGTGAAAGGCTACCTGGTCGAACGCTACCGCGATCCTAGATTGATCAACCTCGTCGAGATGTACCGCTAGCGCTGGCAGGATGCCAGAGCGATCGGAGTTGGAAGGCGGGCAAAGGGCTTTCTTCTCAACCCGTGCACGAAGGACGACCCCTTCCTCAATCTTCCCTCTCGCCCTTTTGCCGGGGGAGGCAAGAGAGCGGGAGCAGGCTGTGACTTGTCAACAGCCTGCTAATCGGGAAACGCTCGTGGAGCGAACCCCCGCCCACTGGTCCCTACCCGTGTCCCTTACGGCCGTTGCGTATCTTTGAGCAGCTGGCGCATAGACACGTAAATTAGAGCGGACACTATTCCGCACTAGCCTCGCCCACAGAGGAAAAGCGCTAGGGCCACGCCAGACATGAGGACCACCACGTATAGGGTGCCGCAGAGCCCGCGGACCGGCGGACCTGGGCGGCCGCGACGAATACTACGAAAATCGCCATGCCTGGGGCACTACCGAAAATCACCGCAGCCAGCGGCGACCCGAACCTTACCGGGCCTCGGGCGGTTGCCCAGCCGACGACTTATGCCGCGCCACCGGCCCGACGCTCGCCACGGTGTGTGAACACGACAACAAGGGCTCCCCCGAAGCCAACCGCCTCAAGCACGTTGAAGGCAACGAACAGCCAACTCAGGCGATGTAAGGTTGGCGACGGGAGGAGGTTCGCCATCAGCCCGCCGACTCCAATGCATAAGCACGCAATTCCGACGCCAATACACGTCGCGGCAATCTCAAGGCGCCGCCTGAAGAGGTACGCGCCAGTCAGAATGAAGGTGCTTAGGTAGACTATGGTGCTATAACCGATCAGGGCCAGACCCCGAAAAGGGCTAAGCGCAGCGAGGAGGCCGGAGAGCGGCGCGTAAATCCACAGCGCAAACAACGCACCGAACACCCCGGTCAGAGCATAGGACAGCATGAATCGATTGATTTGCTTCACCGACCTTCACACCCCTGCACGTCCAGAGCTAGCTTGAGCGTGCATGCGATCGTTGCACTAAGGCCCAGCTTGACACCTGCTCCGAGTACCTGCCGCTCGCAGCTAAAAAAACCTTCTCCCTCGGTGGCAAGACCGACGACGACGCAAGTGCCGGTACCAATGGCGACGATGCCCCCGGTCGCATCCTTGGCCGCCGACACGCACGTATGAAAAGAATCGAAGGCCGCCTCCCTGCAGGCTTCCTCCTGTGTTTTCGCCAACGGGCAGTGCGGCCCCACCTTGGGCGCCTGCTGCGGGCCTCCCTTGGACGCCTGCTCCACCAGCTGGGCTCCGCTGGCGGCGGTTGGCGACCAGTCGAGGGCCCAGGCTTGGTCGACGCCGTTGATTTGCGCCCAGTTCTGCAGATCGCCTCCCCGATGGTCAAGCTTCCACTGGTCCCACGGCGGCGGCCCGCTGCTTCCCCCGCCGAACAGGTCCTCGAAGAGCCCGGCCAAGGCGCCAGCGATACCCCCGACCACCCATCCCGGCGGCCCGGCCCACTCGCCCGAGGTGAGTCCCAGGAAAAAGTCCTGCAGGGCGGGGGCCGCCAAGGCCCCTGCTCCCGCGCCCCCGGCGGCAAGGAAAGGAACCGCAGCTGCAGGAGGGAGGTCGACGAACGGACTGACGGGCACGTCGCCTCCGCCATCAGCCGATCCCGCGCCCATTGCGGACGCCACCGGGGCGACGCCAGAGCCGCGGCCGCCGGACGAGGAAAGCGGGTCCTGCAGCGACAGCATCCGCCCCATGGTGGGGCTATAATAGCGGCCGCCGCCGTAATACGCGAAACCGTCGTTCTCCATCCCGAGGTACTGGTAGGAGGTCTGATAACCCGCGCCGGTCACCGCGACGCCGCCGAGCGGATTGTAGGTGTACTGGCTGCTTACCGCGCCGGTGACCGCATCGACCATCGCTATCGTCGAGCCCGCCCCGTCGGTCAGCGGGACTTCGGCATCTCCCGTCGGGGGCGATTCCATCAACACCTCGCCGCTACCCGGCATCCTGAGGTAGCCGGTGGGGAGCGAGGTCTGCTCGTTCGTGATCTGAATCACCTGGCTTCCGTCGTAGGAATACTGCTGTCCTGGAAGATACCCAATCGTGTTCCCCGATTGCACCGTGATGCCTGGAAGCTCCTCGCGCCGCGCGCTGTTGTCGTACAGGATCGGGGAGGCGGTGGAGGCGGTGCCGTTTAGGCCCGCCAAGCCATTACGTGCGTTCCAACTGTAGGTTTCGCCGTTGCTCGGGTCCGTGGTGATGTCCCCGTCTTTATCAACCTTCGCCGCGGTGCCATTCCAGCTCGCTACCTGGTCGATGGCGGAGTAGGTGGCCGTGGCCGAGGCGGGTGTTCCGACGGCGGCGAGGCTCCCGCCCTCGTCATACATCTCCGAATCCTTGTTGTAGCTGTAGGTGAGGTTCCCGTACCCGGTCTGGGTACCGGTATTCGAATAGGTCAGGCCCGTCAGGCGAGAGGCCGCGTCGTAGCCGTAGGTGGTGTACACGTTGCCCACGTTGAGGCCGGTCCGGCGCCCGTCGCTGTCATAGCAGACTCCGACCTGCGCCCCCTCCCCGGCGTGACAGCCCCCCACATAGTTCGAGGGGCTGCAGCTCGAAACCGTGAGCGGTCCTCCATTGGACATTTCGACCAGCTCGTCGTCGCAGTCGTACTCGTAATTTACGGCGGGCTGGCTCGTGGTACCGATCGTCGCCTGGGCGCTGATCCGCCGCCCGTTCGAATCGTATGTGTAGGCCACACTGCTGGATGGCTGAGTCGGGGTCCCCTGCGTTGTGGTCTGGGTCTCCGAGAGCACGTCATCGATGCCGTCGTAGGTGTAGGTGAACTTGCTCGCGTATGTTGTCGCACTTGTGACCGAGTTGCAGTTCGCGTACATGGTTTCCGAGTTCGTGGCCTGGGTCACGCGGTCCAGAACATCATAGGTAAAGTTCGTTGTCGCAGAATCGGTGGGGAGAGAGGTTGTTATACCGCCGGAAGTGAAGCTGCAGGTGCTTGCCGACTGTGAGGAGAAGGCGGTCAGTCGCCCGAAACTGTCGTAGGAATAAGTAGTCACGTTGCCGAGCCTGTCGGTGTAGGTCTGGCTCCGTCCGTTTCCGTCAAAGTTTATGACCGACTTGTTTCCCGCCGGATCAGTGATTGTGACTTTATCCAGCGTTGCCGGACGCGTATAGGTGGTCACGTTCTGGTTGGGCGTCGTGACGCTGGTGACGTCGCCGACGAGATCATACGCGTACAGTGTCTTGGGCGGTCCCGCCGACACCGGCGGATCGTCGCGCTCGGTTACATAGTCGTCGCCGTCGTCGTAATGGTAGTAGGTGTCCTCGTTGAGCGGGGAGATAACCTCGATGACACGCCCGACCTGATCGACGGTGTACCGGGTCGTGTCGCCCGCCGCGTCCGCTGACGATGTGACATCGCCGTAGCTGTCGTAGCCGATTGTCGAAGTGTTCCCGGCCGCATCCTTGACCGACGTGGTCTGCCCCTGTGCGTCGTAAGAGACGGTGGTGGTGCGGCCGAGGGGGTCGGTGACGGTGTATTGGTCGGTGCTGTCGCTATAAGTGATGGTCGTTGGTTTGTTGCCGAGCGGCTCGCTGAAACTCGCCAACCGATGATAGACTGCCTCGTAAGTGTAGCTCCACGTAGCCGCGGTGGCAATGGAAGTTTGGCCGGGAGCGGGCGACACGGTCACGTTCGTCAGGTCGCCGTCGCCGCTCGGATCCCACGTGTACTGGGTATAACGCCAGACGGCGCTTGAGCCGTCTTCCTCGGAAACCGACGCGATCAGGTCGCTCGGACCGGGGCGGCTGAAGAAGGTGATTTCCTTGTCGCTGGCGGCGGGGTGCCGGACATCCTCGGTCAAATAACCCAGATGGTCGAAATACAGATCGCGGACGTAAGTATCCGGATACGTGATAGCCACTTCCTGTATGTATGTTCCGGTCGAATCCAGGGTATAGGAATACTGGTACCCCGCCGACGGAGTCGAAGGGCTGACGCTGTTCGCCCTGTAGCTGCTGCCATAAGTGATGTAGGTGTAGTTCTTAGAGGGAGAGCAGCTGCTCGTGGAAGTGCATTGGACGTTGACCACGATGGATTCGATGTTGCCGAGGTTGCCCGAGCCCTGTGCGCCGTAATTGTATTTAGTTACCGGCTCGCTGATTCCCCCATAGGGCTTGAAGCTGGTGTGAGTGACCGTCTTCAAAGTATCGTAGCCATTGCTGTCGTAGGTGTAGTCAACGATCTTCGTCGGAACGTAGCCGACGATACTCGTGTTGTTGTCCGCGATCCTGGAAACTCCGTCCGCATAGTGTGGGTCGTCATAGCAGAAGTTCACGCTTCGGTCATCGGAGGATGAGACTGTGCCGATATCGGAGGGGCTGATGGCTTTGCCGTTGCTGTTGCAAATTGATGCTTCGGTGCCGCCGCGGGTGATCGTGATGGAGTTGCCGAGGCGATCCGTGATGCTTTGCAGCGGCGCTGCGTTCCCGAAGTGATAGACGGTTCCGTCTTTGCGCCGAAGGTCCCAGCCATTGTTGTACGTGATCGTGGAGTCGAACCAGACGCCGGTCGGCTGCGAGTTGCAGACGTAAGTTGCGGTGGGGTAGTTCTGGCAGTTGTTCTGCCCGTCGGTGCAGCCGCAATTCATCTCGCCGCCATTGGGCATCACGACCTCGGCGGAGTTGTTGAGACCCGGGTACAGGAAGATGTCGTAGTTGAGGCGGGTGCCGAGGCCGAAGCTGTGAGCCAGCCACTTTCCTGAGGCGTAGAGATCCTGTGACTGATAGACCCGGGTAATCTGGATCGGCATCGACCCGGGAAGGGTAAGATCGGTCTTGGAATACGTGAACTTGCCGCTCGATAGGTCAGTGTATTTCTCTCCCGGCGCCGGCCCCGGGTAGATGCTGGGCCGCTCGGTGGGATAGATGCTCGGGTCTGGCGCGAGTTGCGCGCGTGCCATCCCCGTACAGGCCAAGAGGATGCCCAACAATGCGGACAACGTCGCCGCGGCGGCCCGGATGGTCGGTTTGGCTCGCATGACTCCCCCCTGGCGTTCGTTGCTCAGTTCACTGTGAAGGCAGGCCCGGTGATGGAATCCACGGACACCGGCCCGCTAGTGGCACCGCGCGGAACCGTGACGAAAATAGTAGTCGACGTCGACGAGGAGACCGTTGCGCGAATGCCGTTGAATGTCACTGCGGGTGACAGGCCGAAGTCGTTGCCGTAGATAGTGACCGCAGTCCCGGCTAAGCCGTTGTTCGGCGAGACCTGGAAGATTGCTTCCCCCTTCGGGTCCTGAATGGCTGTGAGGTTGCCGTCGAGATCGTAGGTGAAGGTGGTTGCCTTTCCCGAGCCGTTGACCACTTGGGTGACATGTCCGTCAGCGTCATAGGCGTAGGTGATGTCGGCGAGCGCGACAGAGCGCGGGATCAGAACGGCAACGGCGATGATTAGGCCCGCTGCCAGAGCGAGTCCGCGGTTTCGACAAACCAGCCTCTTCATGGCTCCTCCCCTTGGCCGCGATGTGTCGAACGCAAACGAGCGCAAATCTACACCCGCCCCCCCCCCGCGTGTCAAGTGGTGTTCACTCGCGGTGGAACCGTCGTGCAGTTTTGCTTTGGCTGCGGTCGCTGTAGCGGGCTCACTTTTGTTGTGGGCTGTGTCGATGCGGTGCCCGCACTGCCGATAGCGGCTCGCGGGTGAAAGCGTCCGCGAGCGCTACTGCTCGAACATCTCCGGCTCGCGGTAGAACAGCCATACCAGCCCGCGATAGACGTAGTGCATCCCTGAAACTGCCGTGAACGCCACCATCGTGTAGAGCAGCGCATGCCACTCCCGCGGATAGCTGCCCTCCAACTGGATGAGCGCGCCGATTATGCACGAGAGCTGAAAGAACGTGCTTGCCTTGCCGATATAGCTCGGGCGCACCGGAATCCGCTCGCCGGTCACGAAGGAAATCATGAAGTAACCGGCCACGATCACGACGTCGCGGATGATCACCACGCCGAGCACCCAGCTCGGCATCACATGCTCGAAGGTGAGCGCGATGAACGCGCTGAGCAGCATCAGCTTGTCGGCGAACGGATCGAGGAATGCGCCAAGCTCCGTCTTCGAGTGGAACCATCGCGCGACCGTCCCGTCGAGGCTGTCGGTCAGCGCCGCCGCGGCGAATACGTAGAGCGCCTCGGTATATTCACGGCGGCTCACGAAGCCGAGGAAAACCGGGACCAGGAACAGCCGGAGCAGGGTCAGCAGGTTGGGAAGGTTGAGAAGATCCCTGATCGGCGGACGGGCGACCCTCAGAATGGGCGCCCGCCGGGGCTGATGCTTGGGCGTCATCGGATCCCGGAATTTCCTCGTGCGGAAATCGCCGCCTTGCGCAGCCGCCCGGCAACCGGCCGGCTCACCAACGCGCGCATCTCGATCTCGCCGTCGCGGTACTCTTCGCTCAGCACCTCGCCGTCGCGCCGCGCCATCGCGACAAGATCTCCGCGCTCGGCCGACAGCGTCACCGCGACTTCCTCGCGCGAGGTTTTGAAGAAATTCGCAACCGCTTCCTGAAGCTCGCCGAGGCCTCTGCCGGTCAGCGCCGAGACCGCGACGCTGTCGAAACCGGACGCCGCGCGAACCCCATCCGGTATCAGGTCGGTCTTGTTCATCACCATGATTCGCGGCGTCGCGCCCGCGCCGATCTCTTCGAGCACCTTGTCGACGATCTTTATCCGTTCGGGTGCAAGCGGCGAACTCGCGTCCACCACGTGGAGCAGCAGGTTCGCGGTCCTGACCTCCTCGAGCGTCGCCTTGAAAGATTCGATCAGCATGTGCGGCAGGCGATGGATGAAGCCGACGGTGTCGACCAGGATGACGCTCATATGGCCGGGCAGCTTGAGCCGGCGCACGGTCGGGTCAAGCGTCGAGAACGGGCGATCGGCCGCTTCGACGTCCGCCGTGGTAAGCGCATTCATCAGGGTCGATTTTCCCGAGTTCGTGTAGCCCACCAGCGCAACCGTCGGATACGGAACGTCGATCCGGCGGCGGCGCTGAATCGTGCGCGTGCGTACGACGTCGCGCAACCGTTCGCGCAGGCGGCCGAGCCGCTCGCGGACCTTGCGCCGGTCGACTTCGAGCTGGGTCTCGCCGGGACCGCGCGTCCCGACCATCCCGGCTCCCGAACCGCCGCCGCGCACGCGCGAAAGATGCGTCCACTGGCGCGTAAGCCGCGGCTGCAGATAGCTCAACTGGGCGATCTCGACCTGCAGCTTGCCTTCCAGCGTGCGCGCGCGCTGGGCAAAGATGTCGAGGATAAGCTGGCTTCGGTCGATTACCCGGATCTTGAGTTCGTTTTCGAGATTGCGGGCCTGCGCGGGCGTCAGCGCGTCGTCGAAGATCGCGAGGCTCGCATGCTCCGACTCGGCGATCGCGCGGACCTCGGCGGCTTTTCCGCGTCCGATAAAGGTGCGAGGGTCGGGCGCCTTCAACCTCTGGCTCACGGTCGAGGCGACTTCGGCGCCGGCGCTTTCCGCGAGGGCCTGAAGCTCTGACAGCGAGTCCTCGGAGCTTATTTCATCGCGTTCTCCGAGCTCGATCCCGACCAGGACCGCACGCTCGGTGTTCCGGGAAACCGTGTCCGTAGGCGAAACGCTCAGGCGAAACCTCGCAAATCGATAGAAATTGAAAGGAAATCTCCCACTTTCAGTTTACCAAAAGACCACTCTCTTGCGAATCCGCATTGGCAGGCGCGGGGCTATCGCAATTCGACCGCGCCGGGAGCGATCACCCGTTCGATATCGGCCACGAACGCGTCGGTCGGGCTCACACGGAAGCTGTCGCCGAGCAACAGAACCGCTTCGCGTCCGTCGTCGAGCGCAAGATGGAGATACGTAAGCGAGCGGCCGGGATGACGCGCGAGCGCGCCGCGCAATTCGTCAAGCCCTCCGTTGGAAAGCCGCCGGCGCGGAGCGCGGATACGCACCTCGCGCACCGAATCGACCAGCGCGGCGTGGAGCGGCCGGAGCTCATCGACGATTATCTGCGCGCGGTCCTCGTCCACGTCGAGCTTGCCGCGCACCATTATGGGATCGTCGCCGAGAAGTATCTGCTCGTACTTCTGATAGGTCTCGGGCCAGGCGATAGCCTCGACCACGCCCTCGCGATCCTCGAGCGAGAACGTCGCGTAGCGCTTTCCCGACTTGTTGTTCTTGAGCTTGACGGCCTGGACCACGCCCGAAAGCTGCACCTGGCTTCCGTCGGGCGCGCCGGACAGATCGGCGGTGGTAACCTTGCTGATGCGTCTCAGCTCGTGCTCGTACTTGTCGAGCGGATGGGCGGTGATGTAGAAGCCGAGCGCCTCCTTTTCGTATTTCAGCTTTTCCTTGCTGTCCCATTCGGCTACCGGTTCGTGCTTCAGCATCAGGACCGGTTTCGCGGCGGCGCCGCCGAACAGCCCCATCTGATTTTTCTCGGCGTCGGATTGCACGGACTGCCCAAGCTTGAGCGCGTCGTCGATCTGCGAGGCGAGCTGGGCGCGCGGCTCGCCGGTCCAGTCGAAGGCGGCGCACTTGATAAGCGCATCGAGCACGCGGCGGTTCACGAACTGCGAGGCGACGCGGGTGCAAAGATCGGCCAGATCGCGGTACGGGCCGTTGGCCTCGCGCTCGGCGATGACCGCCTCGGCGGTCTTGACGCCGACGCCTCGCACGCCGCCCAGGCCGAATCGAATACTACCGTCAAATACCGTAAACTTCACTCCACTTCGATTCAGATCCGGCGGCAATATCGCAATTCCCATCTCGCGCAACGCCGAGATGTTCTTGTAGGTCTTGGCCTGATCGTCCATCTCGAGCGACATCAGGGCCGCCATGAATTCCCGCGGATAATGCGCCTTCAGATGCGCGGTCGTGTACGAAGTGAGCGCGTAGGCCGCCGCGTGTGAGCGATTGAAACCGTACGAAGCAAACGTCTCTATCTTGGAGAAGATTGATTCGGCAAGCTCGCGGCCGATACCGTTTCGGCCCGCGCCCTCGACAAACCGCGCGCGCTCCTTCTCCATCACCTCCTTCTTTTTCTTGCCCATCGCGGCGCGCAGGATATCCGCTTCTTCCAGCGTGTAGCCAGCAAGCGCCTGCGCCGCGCGCATCACCTGCTCCTGATACAGGATGACGCCGTAGGTGTCCTTGAGGACGGGTTCCAGGGCCGGATGGTCGTAACGCACGGGCTCGCGGCCGTGCTTGCGATCGATATAGTGCTGGACCATCGTCTTGCCGTCCTCGACAGCGTCGAGCGGCCCGGGGCGAAACAGCGCAATCGCCGCGATCACGTCCTCGAAGCAGGAGGGCTTGAGCTCGGTTAAGAACCGGCGCATCCCCGACTCGGTCATCTGGAAGACGCCGACCGTATCGCCGTGGGAAAGCAGCCGGTAGGTGTCCGCGTCGTCCAAGCCGAGCCGATTGAGATCGGGGGGTTCGTTGCCGCCGGCGCGAATCAGATCGAGCGCCTCCTTGATCAGCGTCAGGTTCTTGAGCGCGAGGAAGTCGAACTTTATCAGGCCGATCTCCTCGACGCCCTTCATCGAGTACTGGGTTATCGCGAGGTTGGTGTCGGCGCGCTCCTTGTCCACGTAAAGCGGAACGATGTCCGATAGCGGAACGTCCGAGATGACGACGCCGGCGGCATGCTTGGAGGAGTGGCGCAGAAGGCCCTCGAGCTTGAGCGCGTAATCGAAGAGTTCGCGATGCTGCTTGCGTTCCTCGCGCAGCCGCGGCTCCATCTCGAGCGCCGCTTCGAGCGGAAAGTCGCGTCCCTGCTTCGGCGCGGGATAGAGCTTTACGATTTTGTCGGTCTCGCCGAAGGAAAGCCCGAGCACCCGGCCGACGTCGCGGATCGCCTGCTTGCCCTTGATCGTTCCGCAAGTGATTATCTGCGCGACGCGCTCCTCGCCGTACTTCCCGCGCACGTAATCGAGGATCTCGTCGCGCCGCTCGAAGCAGAAATCCGTATCGATATCGGGCATCGAGCGCCGACCCGGATTGAGCCATCTTTCGAAAAGCAGCTTGTGCTCTATCGGATCGATATCCGTGATTTTGAGCGCGTACGACACGAGGCTTCCGACCACCGAGCCGCGCCCCGGTCCAACCGGGATGCCGCGGTCCTTCGCATAATTGATGAAGTCCGCGACGATCAGCATGTAGCCCGAGAAGCCCATCTCGCGGATAACCGGAAGCTCGCGGTCAAGCCGCTCGCGGTAAACGTTCTCGTCCACTTCGCCGTGGCGCGAACGGATTTCCGCAAGCCGCTCGTCGAGTCCCTTTCGTGCCTGGCGCTCGAGTTCTGCATCGAGGTCCACTCCGGCGCCGGCGTCGAAGACCGGGAAGTGGAATTTCCCGAAGTCGAATTCGAAATCGACCCGGCGCGCGATTTCGGCCGTGTTCCGATAGGCGTCCGAATCGGGGCCGAAGGCCCTGGCCATCTCCCCGGGCGTCTTCACGTAAAGCTCGTCGGTCTCGAACCGCCATCGGCTCTCGTCGGCGAGCGTCTTGCCGGTCTGGATACAGAGCAGGACTTCGTGCGCTTTGGAGTCCTCGCGATGGAGATAGTGGCAGTCGTTGGTCGCAACCACCGGAAGCCCAAGCTTCTTTCCGATTTCAGTAATCGCCTCATTGAACGGGCGATGGAGCTTGTTGTCCTGGAGTTCGAGATAGAACCGTCCGGGGAAGGTTTTCGCGTACCATTCCGCAACTTCACAGGCCTTGTCGAAGCGGTCGGCGCGCAGCGCGCGCGCCAGCTCACCCGAGAGGCATCCGGACAGCACGATAAGACCCCCGGAAAGCTCGGCGAGGATCTCCCGGTCGATTCGCGGTTTGTAGTAAAGCCCTTCTTTGTACGCCGCAGTGAGCAGCCGGCAGAGATTGCGGTAGCCGACCGCGTTCTGGGCGAGCACGATCAGATGGTAGTTGCCGCCGCCGTCGAAATCGTCGGTCCGGGGCGCCTGGGTGCGGTCACTGCGCTTACCGGGCGCGAGGTAGGCCTCGCATCCGATTATCGGCTTTATCCCGCGCTCGGTCGCCTTGCGGAAGAACTCGACCGCGCCGAACATGTTGCCATGGTCGGTGATCGCCATCGCTTCCATCCCGCACGCCTTGGCGTGATCGAGCAGCGGGCCAATTTTGTTGGCACCGTCGAGAAGACTGAACTGCGTATGGACGTGCAGATGGACGAAGCTCATCGCGCGACGCGCCCTCCCCTCCGTTCACGCCACCGCTTGCGCGCCGCGTCCGCGCGGCCCAACGCCGGCGGTGTAATTACAGGCTGCGCCGTCGCGCGCCTTTGGGTCACACGCGCGCGATACGGCGCAAGCCGTGGATCGCTTCGGGCGGCTAGCCTTTCTTCTGT
>JAKAVX010000021.1:12410-13095 GCA_021827465.1 Deltaproteobacteria bacterium
GGTCGGCTGCTCGGGCTTTTACCGGGCAAACGCCGCCCTTCGCGCAACTCGAATCCGGGCTAGCCTTTCTTCTGTCCGCCCGCGGCGGCAGCACCGCCCGATTCCTTCGCTCCGGCGGCTGTGGGAGCAGCAGCGGCTCCTTCGGCAGCGGCAGGAGCGGCTTCGGCGGCCTCGCCCTCGGCCGGAGCGGCAGCGGCGGGAGCTTCCGCGACGGTCGGCGGAAGCACCGTCACGATCGGATAATCGGTTTCGTAGATCGGTTTGACGTTGCCAGCGAACTTGACCGCCGAGACGTGGATGACGTCATGAACACCGAGTTCGGTCACGTCGACCTCGACCGATTCGGGAATCTCCAGCGGCAGGCATTCGACCTCGACCTCGCGCTCGAGCGGCTGCAGGATTCCGCCCATCCCGATACCCGCCGCGCGGCCCACGAACTTGAGCGGAACCGAGAGCCGGATCGCGCGGGAAAGATCGACCTCGTAGAGGTCGGCGTGCAGAATCCTACGCGAGACCGGAGCGCGCTGCAGTTCCTTCAGGATAACGTGCTTGCCGTCGATATCCGCGGCGCTCGACTTGAGCCGGATGATGCGGCTGCTCGCGGTATGCTCGACCCGCGTCTGCAATTCCGCCTCGTTGACCGAGACCGCCGTCGCCGCGGTCTTCGGACCTTACAGAATCCCCG
>JAKAVX010000022.1 GCA_021827465.1 Deltaproteobacteria bacterium
TTCCGATCTGAAACTTTCTCAAATTCAGTGGAAACGCGAAAGAGGGACCACTCAGACGCAGTGCGCATCTTGCGCTGATTCGCAAGCTGCAATTCGCAGGTTGCATACGCCGAGTGAGTAAAAATCTCTGACGCAAATTGCGAATTTAAAAACACCGTAAGATTACGACACTTTTCGCGATTGTATGCGCATTTTGCGGATCGGAATAAGGCTCTCCAGTTCGGAAATAGCGAGAATTCTGCTGGCATCGTCATTGCGTAAGCCATCTGCCAAGCCCTCAGGGACTAGGAGGATGATCCAGCGATGAACACAACCATGATGAATACCGCAGGGGTCACCGAAATCAATTGGAATCCCGCAACTCGGAATCCTACCGATTCGCTGCATCAGGCGCAGAATGCTCTGCTCGGCGAGCTTCCGGGACTCGCGGTTGGCGTGATCACGCTCTTCTATATCGTGAGTTCGTTGCTTTCGCTCGTCTGAACGATTGGTTTAACTGCCGACCAGGCCCTGCTCACGCCCGCCAGCGCCTGGATTCGCGGCATAACAGATTATGGGCGATGACTGCCCGACGTGACCGCCAGATCGCATGGCTGGCAAGTGAAACCGGAGGAACTAGAGCATGAATGCCGCAATACGTGGAATTGCAAAAGCCCCTTATTTCCAGGAGACCGAACCGTGCCGTGAGGAATTGGCGCGCCGTAGACGAGAAAGATTCATTCACGGTGCGTACGGAGCGATGATGACCCTGCTTGCTGTCGCATCGATCGTGGTGCTGAGGCTGGCACTTTCCTTCTAGCCTCGAACAACACCAAGCCATCCAATGCGCGGCGCGGCTCGGAAGAGAGTCGCGCCGCGTTTTATTTATCTCAGAGACGAGGGACGGCTTACGGCGGCCATCGGGTATCCGTCTTGAGCAAAAAGACCACTAATTTCACTGCCACGCCCGGCCGGGGGGCCAGCGAAAGGCGGCCGCGCGAAAGCGCGACCGCCTTTCCGTTTCAGTCCACTCGGTCTGAATGTCTCCGCAATTATTTCTTTGTGCCGATAGCTTTTGTCGGCCCCCTCAACTGTCCGCGTCCGGGTCGAGCGCGTTCGATCGCGCGAGCGCCGCATACCAGTGGCCGCTATCCTTCACGATTCGCTCTTGCGTGTCGAAATCGCAGTACACCGCGCCGAAGCGCTGCGAAAAACCCTCGGCCCATTCGAAGTTGTCCGTGAACGTCCACTGGAAGTAGCCGCGTACGTCCGCGCCTCGCTCGATCGCGCGTCCCACCTCGCCGATATAGCGCCTTAGGAAGCTGATTCGTCTCTGGTCGTGGACCTTGCCGTCCGGCCCGGGTCCTTCACCGTAGGAGCATCCGTTCTCAGTGATGTAGATCGGCAGGCGGCCGAACTCGCGCGTAACGTCGAGGATCATCCGCGACAACGCGGGCGGATACACCTCCCATCCGAAATCCGTTACTTCCGCGCCTTCGTCCGCGGGAGCCTGGCGCGCGCCGAGGGTCAGCTCGTTGGGGTCGTAGGCGACGAACATCCGCGTATAGAGGTTGATTCCGATGAAATCCAGCGGCGCCTTTACGATCTCCATATCGCCGGGTCGGATTCCCAGCAGGTCCTCGTTGGTTCCGGCGAGGAAAATTTCCGGGTAACGGCCGTGCATCACGGGTTCCAGGAACCAGAAATTCAGAAACCGGCTGAAGCGTTCGGTCGCCGCGCGATCCTCGGGCGTGTCTCTCTTTGGGTAGCAGGGCTGCATGCTGAATGCGGTGCCGACCGCGTCGGGGCGGGCATGCTCGCGAAGCGTCCGCACCGCCATCCCCTGCGCTAGGTTGACCACGTGCGAGGCCCTGAGCGCCTCGAGCGGTTCCTTGCGCCCCGGGGCGTGGATGCCGAGCAGGTAGCCGAGCACGGTGAAGACCCACGGTTCGTTGAAGACGATCCAATTCTTAACGCGATCGCCAAAGTTGCGCGCGACCACCTCGGCGTAATCGCGATAGCATTCGGCGAGTTCGCGCTTCGGCCATCCGCCGGCGTCCTCGAGCGTCTGCGGCAAATCCCAATGATAAAGCGTGACGAAGGGCGTGAGTCCGCGGCGCAGCAGCTCGTCGATTACCCGGTTGTAGAAATCGATTCCCTTTTGATTAACCTTGCCGCGCCCCTCGGGGATGATTCGCGGCCAGCTCAGCGAGATGCGCGACGCATTGAGGCCCACCTCAGCCATCAGCGAGATATCCTCTGCGTAGCGATGGTAAAAATCGCACGCGACGTCGCCGGTGTCGTGATTCTTTATCCTGCCGGGAGTATGGCAGAAGCGATCCCATACCGACTCGCCCTTGCCGTCCTGATCCCGCGCGCCTTCGATTTGGTAAGAGGCGCTCGCAGTGCCCCAGAGAAATCCCTCGGGAAAGCGGATCGTCGCCATGAAGACCTTGTTACCATACCGGCGCGAGAATTTGCCAAGGAATTCCAGCCCGGCGGCGATACACGGCCGACGGGCACATCGGGATCAGGATATCGGTGCCGCGCGCAGGGGCGCGCTTTTTCTCCGTGGCGTTTCAGGATACTCACCGCCCGGCGACGGTGGCCGGTGCTTCGTAGGTGAGCTCGTGCAAAGGCCGAAACCCTCTGCATTGGGCCCTTCTCAAAGCCCGTATCGGTACTTGGACAGTCCACCTTTGCGTGAGCAGCACGACAAATTTTTTTCATGTCGGTCGGCGGCGCTGGCCCTGCTAGGATAATCGATTCGTGAGCGCATTTGTGAAGTACTGTCTGAATTAGAGCAGCGAGATTCCGGCTGCGCCCAAAATAATCGAAGCGTCAAGGATGATGAAGAATGCGAGCGCACGCATGCTCCCCTTGTAAGCCCGCTGCCAGAGCGAGTCGGCGGTTTCGACAAACCAGCCTCTTCATGGTCCCTCCCCTGGCGGCGATGTGTCGAACGCAAACGAGCGCAAATCTACACCCGCTCTCCCACACCCGCGTGTCAAGTGATGTTCACTCACAGTGGAATCGTCGTGCTCACTGAGAGTGATCCGTGAGACCGCCGAGCCACGCTGACTGCCGCATCCGCAGGGACAGGCTGAATCCAGTGCGGGAGTTTAACGCGGAGGGCCCGTTGGCCGTGATGGCGACGATGCTGGCGAGTTCGACGGAAGCGCGGGCGTCGCGCGGCGGTCAGCCGCTGAAGCCGATTCGTCTGGCGATGCGCGCGACGGAGCGGAACGAAGTCTTAAGTCACCCGCCCCGGCACGTGCAGACCCGCACGAGGGTCATTCGTGCGGATAGTTGGCCTCGAGCCAGCGCTCGGCGTCGATCGCCGACATGCATCCCGTCCCCGCGGCGGTGATCGCCTGGCGGTAAACATGGTCGGCCACGTCGCCCGCGGCGAACACGCCCTCGACGCTGGTCCAAGTCGAGCCCGGACGCACCTTGATATAGCCGGTTTCGTCCATCTCGAGCTTGCCTTGGAAGATTTCCGAGTTGGGTTTGTGGCCGATTGCGATAAAGACGGCGTCGGTGCGGAACTCCTTGACCTCGCTGGTCTTCAGATTCTTCAGTACGGCGCCCGAAACGCCGCTCTGTTTCTCGCCGAGAATCTCCTCGATCGTGCTATCCCAGATGAACGCGATCCGGGGATTGCGGCGCGCGCGTTCCTGCATGATCTTCGAGGCGCGAAGCTGATCGCGCCGATGCACCACGGTTACCTTGGTGCAGAAGCGGGTCACGAAAATCGCTTCCTCCATCGCGGTGTCGCCGCCGCCCACCACGATCGCCTCCTTGTCCTTGAAGAAGGCGCCGTCGCAGGTCGCGCACGCGCTCACCCCGTAGCCCATCAGGCGCTTTTCGGATTCGAGCCCCAGCAGCCTCGCCGAAGCGCCGGTCGAGATTATGAGCGCCTGCGTCTTGAGCGTCTTGCCGTCGGTTACGATCTCGAAAGGATGCCTGTCGAGCCGGACCTCGGTCGCCTCGCCGAGCATGAAGCGCGTGCCGAAACGCGCGGCCTGGCGCTTGAGCACCTCCATCATCTCGGGACCCTGGATACCGTTTTCGAAACCGGGGTAGTTTTCCACTTCGGTCGTGATAGTAAGCTGTCCGCCGGGCTCGAGCCCTTCGACCAGAAGCGGTTGGAGGTTTGCGCGCGCCGTATAAAGCGCGGCGGTAAGTCCGGCCGGGCCGGAACCGAGAATCAGAACACGCTCAATGGAGTCTGCCATGATTTTTTTGCGCAAGCTGTGAGCGATCTAGCGATCACAGGAATTCAATGAAGTTTATTGTATATGCTGCGGGGGTCAACATAAGCTCTTAAGCACTTCGGAAAATGCGCTGCAAGAAACCACTTTCAAAGGACCGATCCGGGCATCCCGGCGGGCCCGAGCTTACCCATCTGGACCGCCGCGGCCGGATCCGGATGGTTGACGTGGGCGAGAAGGCCGTGACCCGGCGCGAGGCGGTCGCGCGCGCAGCGATAAAGATGGCGCCCGCGACGCTCGACGCAATTCTCGGCGGCCGGCTTGCCAAGGGCGAGGCGCTCGCCGCCGCGCGGGTCGCCGGAATCATGGCGGCCAAGCGCACTCACGAGCTAATCCCGCTGTGCCATCAGATACCGCTGGAAGTGGTCGAGGTGGATTTCAAGCCTGACTCGGCGCGCTCATGCCTGCATATCCAGGCGCGCGCGGTGACCAGCGCCAAGACCGGCGTCGAGATGGAGGCGATGGTCGCGGTGAGCGCGGCGGCGCTCGCAATTTACGACATGGCAAAGGCGATCGATCGCGCGATGGTGGTGGATGCGATCAGGCTGGTTTCGAAGAGCGGCGGACGAAGCGGCGAGTTTCGCCGCCCGCGCGAGCGTCCGTGGGAGTAAGCGCGGCGATGCGTGACCGGACGGCGCTCGCAGCGGCGTCTTATCCGGCGCCGCGCGCGTTCACAGCGTCCCGCGCAGCGGCTTTATTACGATGAACGGCAGGATATTCCTGAAGAGCGGACGCGACGCGCCGGTCCGCGGCGGCAATCCGTGGATTTTCTCGGGCGCGATCGAACGCGCCGAGCCGGCCACGGTCGAACCCGGCTCTGTCGTCGAAATTCGCGCGGCCGACGGCGCTATCCTCGGCGTCGGGTACTGCAACCTGGCGACCACGATCGCGGCGCGGATGCTTTGGTGGGGCGGCGCGCCGGATATCATCGAGATCGTCGAGGCGAGGCTTCAGAGCGCCGCCGCGCTGAGACGCCTCGTGGTTCGCTCCGATACTGACTGCATGAGGATCGTCAACGGCGACGGCGACGGGCTTTCCGGCGTGGTCGTCGATCGCTACGGCGAAGTGCTGGTGATGCAACTGCTGACGCGCGGCGCAGATCGGCTTCGCGACCTGCTCGTCGAAAAATTCGCCACGATGTTCCATCCGCGCGCGATAATGGAACGAAGCCAGGGCGCCGTGCGCAGGCAGGAGGGCCTGGAAGACCGCGTAGGCGTGCTTTCGGGCGAGAAGGTTTCCGAAGCGCCCGCCGTGGAAAACGGGGTCAGGCTCGCAATCGACTTCGAGCACGGGCAGAAGACCGGCTATTTCCTCGATCAGCGCGAGAACCGCGCGCGGCTGGGCGCGATGGCCGAAAGGGCGCGCGTGCTCGATGCGTACTGCTACGCGGGCGGATTCGCGCTCGCGGCGCTTCGCGGCAAGGCGCGCCGGGTGGTCGGCGTCGATACGTCGGCACGAGCGCTTTCATGGGCGCGGCGCAATCTTGCGCTGAACGGCTACGGCGAAGACGCGGCCGAGTTGGTTCAGGCCGAAGCCGGCGAGTACATGGCGAAGACGAACGAACGCTTCGATCTGATCTCGCTCGACCCGCCGCCGCTTGCCCGAAGCCGCAAGGACCGCGCCCGCGCGGCCCATCTTTACACCCGACTCAACGAGCTCGCGATCCGTCTGCTCGCTCCAAATGGACGTCTGATGACTTTCAGTTGCTCAGCGCACTTCAGGGGCGAAGACTTCATCCACGCAGTCGGCGCGGCGCAGGCGCGCGCGCGGCGCAATCTCCGCATCCTTGCCCATCTCGGTCCCGGCCCCGACCATCCGGTTCTGCTCGGGCACGCCGAAGGCGAGTACTTAAGCGGCCTTCTGCTCGCCGACCTTGGCTGACGCGGGCGGTCCCGAGATGGACCTGGTTTAATCGAGACCTAGAACGGTCAGTGGATTTTTAAGCGCGAGCGTTCCAGCAAAAGTAGTTTACTGTATCAGTGCCCAGATGTTCCTCCGGGCAGCATACAATTGGCGGTGTGAGACCGCTTTGGTGCCTGTTCACGGACCATGTTTCCGCAACGCGATTCCGTCGCCGGCGATTTCATCGAGGTGGTAAATGCACAAGAATATCGCACTATCAACCCAACGTTTCCCTCCGACGCCAGCCAGCTTCTCTGACTTCTCGACGCTTACGTGCGTATCCGCTTCGGAGCCTCAGCAAATTAACCATGCGCCCATACAGCCCTTCCGCGTCAAGGATAGCTCGGTCTCCCTCGCGTCCAAGTATCAGTCTTAAAACGGCCGACGGTCTGCGCGCGACGGAGGCTCCCGCAAGCAGAAAATGCCAAAACCAAAATTGTCTGAGACGATCTACAACACCTGAATCTCCGGTTTGATGAACAAAGAAATACGCGTCGAGCTCAGCGGCACCATTTTCACGCGAAAGCCGTCGGAGATATTTCCATGTCAGTCGATTGGCAGGCAAAAAGTGACGCATGCTGAGCCGTGGCTCAATGTAGAGCCTCCAGTCGGCGAGCTTCAGGGCACACGTAAGCTCAGTATCTTCACAACCTGAAAGGTTGTTGCCTCGTCTGCCGGGCACGCTAAAGCGGAAGCCATTCGTAAAGAGTTCCTCCCATGCGGCTTTACGGACGCTCAGGCCGGCGCCGTGCAGTATCACGAGGTTGTCAATCTTCGCAAGATCGGCTGCTGTCAGCGTCGCATATCGATGTCTGAATGCCTCAAACCACTCCGGTGGATTGACCTCGCATACTGGGTAGACCAAACTGCCAAGCGCGCCCAAGTCCGGGTTCTTCTGCATTACACTACTTACGATTTCCACCCAATCTTGCGAAACCCAGTTGTCGTCATCGACGAAACTGACTATCTCGTGTCGCGCCTCGCAAAATGCCCGCAGGCGAGCGTTGGAAAGCCCAAGTTTCGGCTCACGAATAATTCTGAGCTGAGTTGGCGAATCGTCCGGCCAGCATCGCCGCGCCACGCCGGTGATATCCTCAGTGGATGCGTTGTCAATGACGATGACTTCCCAAGGAACCTCCGGAGGCACGACTTGCGCCCGAAGATGCTCCAGTGTCGCAGGGAGCCGCGCTGCGCCATTGTACGTGCAGATTGCTACAGTGACGCCTGGTGGTGTTGAGGTGAAAACGGAACCAGTCATATGTTGCAACCTCGGGGAGGCGTTGTCTCCTATGATTCTCCGGGCGTTAACTTTAGGCCAAACCCATTGGTTCGCGCATTAGCTAGACTGGTTTCGAACGCAATGCGCCGCCCACGCCAGGCGCTCTTCGGGTAATGCGCCGGAAAACACGTGCCGACGCCCGGGGAAACTCGCGAATCAATCAGCGCAAAATCCCTTGTGAGACATTGCGATGTTCTCCGGCTTTGCGCTCGCGCCAGGGTGCTGAGCGCGGACCGGCAAATGTTCCTGACCTCACACTTTCAGCCCATGGCGGGCGCCGACTTCCGCGAGCTTTCCCGGGTCGCCATTTGCCGCTGCGGTTTCCCTGGCCAGGTCGGCGAACATTTTCGCGGCGCCGGCCCGCGACGTCATCGAAAGCATCTCGCCGTCCTTGCCGAAGCGGAACCAATGCACGGTCTTGCCGGGAACATGAACCAGCGTGCCCGCCGACGCCGTCGCCGACTCGTCGCCGAGGCCGAAAGCGACCTCGCCCCTGGTGACGTAAAAGGACTCGTCCCACGGATGACTGTGCGGCGGCGGGCCGCTGCCTTCGGGCCCACGCTGGAGAAAGATCTCATAGCTCTCGGTGGCTTCGCCCGAGGCGAGCACGGTGATCTGTTCGCCGACAAGGTTGAGCGCGGGCGCGTAGTCCTTGGGCGCGACAACGAAAGGTTTTGCGGCCATCTCAGCTTTCTCCTTCGGGGAGAATCGAAGGCGGATAGGAAAGAGAATTCCCCGAACTTTCCTCCTGGACTTGCGGAACGCCCGATTCGTATCCGCTGGCCGACTCAGCGTCAAGTTGCGGTCGGGCGCCTACTCGTCGAAGTCTGTCCGGCAGCGTTGCGGCTCAGCCGCTCCAGGCTCGGCGCCGGCCAGAACTCCTTGATCCGGTATGCCGACTTGAACGCCGGAACGTCCTTCGGGAGATCGAGCCACGGCACCTTGCTCCTGGTGAAGATGTGAACGTCGGGCTTGACCGCGCGCGGATTGTCGAGCGTCCCGGCGCGAACGAACAGGCAATCTCCCGGCGCAATATGATATCTGCTCCAGACGTAGGTGCCGCATGTGCCGCAGAAAAACACCTCGTGAAGTTTTCCGCTGCCGCCCGCGAGCCTGAACGAACTCGGAACCGAAGAGCCGGTTTCGACGAAACACGACTCGATCCAGATATTGATTACGAACGCGCCGCCCGTGATTCGTTGGCAGTCGCGGCAGTGGCAGGCGTGAACGATAAGCGGTTTCGCGGTCAATTCGTAGCGCACAGCGCCGCACGCGCATCCGCCCTTGAGATTCATAAATTCTCCCCGGTCCGTGCGTGTCGATGCGCGCGGCTCACGCGGCCTCGTGACAGACCATCTCGATATTGTTGCCGTCCGGATCGAGAACGAACGCGGCGTAGTAGGTGGGGCTGTAGTCGGGTCTCAGCCCCGGCGCTCCGTTGTCCTTGCCGCCGCCCTTGAGCGCGGCCGCGTGGAATCGATCGACGATCGCGCGGTCGTGGCTGCGTAACGCGATATGGGCCCGCTGCGTCAGCGGTTGTCCCTCGGTAATCCAGAGATCGATTGCCCCCTTTGCGCCGAAGCCTGCGGTTTTGCTTTTCGGGTCGTCGTAGTCGACGCGGTAGCCGAGCGGCTCCAACGCGCTCGCATAGAACTTCCGGCTCTTTTCGAAACTGCTCACTTTCAATCCGATGTGGTCGATCATTTTTTTCGCTCCCTGTGTGAGTTCGACGTCGGCCGATTCGCTCGAATCGGCGTCGTTCATTGAACAGATTATTACCTGTCCCGATACGCGGAAACTTGGTAAAAATTGCATGTTGGAAACGACCCCTGACCCATCGGCGGAGTCGAAGCCGTGGCTCGAACTGGCGCGCGACGGCCTCGTCGAGGTGCGCGAGTATTCGTGCGCCGCATCCGCGGGCGATCCGCCCGAGGCCGAGCAGTTCGAGCGAACCTGTATCGCGATTGTCCAGTCAGGCGTATTCGGTATTCGCTGCGGGCGCCGTCCGCAGTTGCTGACCGGCGGTTTCCTCCTGCTCGGCAACACCGGGCAAACCTACGAGGCCTCTCATGAGCACGGCGGCAAGGACCGATGCCTGGTGTTCGATTTCAAAGGAACCGTGATCGAAGAGTTGGCTGAATCTCTGCGCCGGGGCGTGCGCGGCCGCCCGTTCGCGGTGAACGTGCTGCCGCCGCTTCCGCGCGCCGACGCCTTGCGGCATCTCGCGGAAGAAAGGCTTCGTTCGGGCGCTTCGGCGATCGGGCTGGAAGAGATTGCGCTCTCGCTCGCGGAGTACGTGCTCGATGAAGCGGGCGCGGGTGCGGCGCGTCCGCGCGCAGGCGGATCGGACGGCGTTGAAGCGCGCGAGAGAGTTCTCGCGGCGATCGCGCGGATGGAACAATCCGTGGAAGACGAACTCTCGCTGAGCGCGCTTGCGGAATCGGCGGGCTTGAGCCCGTTCAAGTTTCTACGCCTGTTCAAAAAGGAAACCGGGGTCACTCCGTACCGGTTTCTGCTCCAGGCAAGGATTCGCGAGGCGCTCGCGATGCTCAGGGAGACGTCGCGCCCGGTGACCGATATCGCGTTCGACGTCGGCTTCGGCGATCTCTCGAACTTCATCAATGCCTTCCGGCGCGAGGTCGGATGCTCTCCGCGGCAGTATCGAAAATCAGGACTGCCGGGGCGAATCCGATCGTCATCCGCCCGGCGTATCGTCTGAACAAACCGAATCGAGCGGGTTCGGACGCCGCGCCGCTGCGCACATCCGGTTTCCTAGCGCGCGTTCGTTCGGCGGAATCTTTCGCTTGCGATTCCGGGGCGTTTCCTTGAGTATAGGGCAGATTTTTTTGGGGCCGCACTTGATGCGAAAAAAATCTACCTGGCTTCGATTGCTCGAAGTCGTCGCAGCGTTGGGGGCGCTGTGCACGCTTGCCGCATGCCATCGCGAGGTGGTGCTGACGGCGCTTCCCCAGCGCCTCATCACGATCAACGACAAGTTTTTCGACGTGTGGCCGACCGGCCCGAAGACCGCGTTCATCGTCGGCGCGCGCGGCAAGGTGCTGTATACGGACGACGGCGGCCTTCATTTCCGCAAGGTCAATATCGGAACCGATATCGCGGTCTTCGGAATCCAGATGACCGACGCGGAGAACGGCTACCTGTGCGGACAGGACGGGCTCGTGATGCGCACGCGCGACGGCGGCAAGACCTGGAAACGGCTCAACTCGCGCACCCATCTGTATATATTTTCGCTCTCGTTTCCCGATCATCTGCACGGCTTTCTGGTCGGCGACCGCGGACTCGTGCTCAGCACGACCGACGGCGGCGAGACGTTTCTCAAGCGCCAGCTCCAGCGTATCTTTCCGCCCGAACTGCGCGATTACGCGCTGCCCTACATGGAGCCGGTACTGTATGGAGTTGATTTCGTCGACGACCAGCACGGATGGGTGGTCGGCGAGATGGGGCGAATTTGGGCGACGGAGAACGGCGGCGAGACCTGGGAGGAACAGCAGGATTCGCTTCTGCCTCAGTGGAAGCACAAGCTCGAACCCAACGACGATCCGCGCTTCAAGGATTATCTGCTGCCGACCTTCTTCGGCGTTTCGTTCAGGGACTTGAAACACGGAGCGGCGTGCGGACTGGAGGGATGGGTGATCGCGACCGATGACGGCGGCAAGACCTGGACCTTCCAGCCTCAGGCGCCGCGTCCCGGCGCGCCGCCCAGCCAGATGGTGCCGGGCGCGCTGCAGATTCCCGCGCGCGATCCGCTCTTTTCAATCCAGATCCACGGCGCGGACAAGGGGATGGCGACCGGACTGACCGGCACGATTCTGAGCCTTCAGCCCAACGGCGCGTGGGCGCGGGACACTTCGATCGCCGCGCTTCCCGTGCCGCTCAGCCAGGTGCGGTTTTTCGACAACAGGCACGGGTGGATTGTCGGCTACGGGACGATTCTCTACACGGCCGACGGCGGCAAGACCTGGCGCATGTGCCAGGGCTAGAACGGAAGTTGAAGCGAGGGGCCTGTCGGAAAGAGCGATGACCTGGTATCGATTCGGCGAATGGATCCTCAAGCGGCGCTACCTGGTGCTGCTGGTAATCGGCGCGCTCACCGCTTTCTTCGGCTATTTCGCCGCGCAGACGCGGCTCGTCACCAGCTTCGGCGACCTGCTCCCGCAGAACCATCCGTTCATCAAGATCGCGCACAAGTACGACCGTTATTTCGGCGGTGTCAACAACGTCACGATAATGGTCGAGGCGCGCCACGGGACGATCTACACGCCGCATATCCTTGGCAAGATCGTCAAGATGACGTCGGACATGGATCTCGTCTACGGGATCCGGCACGGCTCGGTGCGCTCGCTCGCGACGGCGAGCTACTTCCGGCCGCTGGCGGGCGGCGTGATCCTGAACACTCCTATTCTTCCCTACGGCGTCGCGCCGGCCACGCAGGCCCAGGCCAATGAGGTTCGAAGCAACGTCCACAAGAATCCCGGCGTGGTCTTCGGCCGTTACGTATCGCTCGACGACCGCGCCGCGCTGATAGAGGGCAGCTTTCTCGAATCGCGCCTGGACTACCGGCGGATTTTCAACGAGATCGAGCGGATCGTGGTCAAACCTGAGCGCGACGGTTCGGTGCGAATCTACGTCGGCGGGCCGCCGATTCTCTATGGATGGGTCTACCATTACACGCCGCAGATTTTCTGGATCTTCCTGATCACGGTCGTCGCGCTGTGGGCCCTGCTCTACCTGTATTTCCACGACTGGCGCGGAGCGCTCAGGCCGACGATCTCGGGCGTGGTATGCGCCGTCTGGGGCCTCGGCTTTCTCAAGATGGTCGGGCTTGCGCTCGATCCGCTGGTGCTGGTGATCCCGTTCCTGATCACGGCGCGCGCGGTCAGCCATTCGGTACAGATGCACGATCGGTACTACGAGGAGTACTACCGGCTGCGCGACAAGGAGAAGGCGATATTGTCGGCATTCTCGGAGCTGTTCGTTCCGTCGCTCTCGGGAATCCTGACCGACGCGTTCGGCGTGCTCGTGATCCTGCTGGTGCCCGTGCTGTTCCTGCAGAAGCTCGCGTTAAGTGCGAGCTTCTGGATCGCCGCGATCATCGTAAGCGAGCTGCTGCTCAACCCGATCGTCTACTACTACCTCGAGCCGCCGCGAATCGAGGTGATCGAGAAGCGCGATCGCGGGCCGTTCAAGCGAATCCTGACCTCGATCGCGGGTCCGATGCTTTCGCCGCGGGGAAGAATCGTCACGCTCGGCCTGAGCGTGGCCGCGATAGTGCTCTGCGCGTTCTTCTGGACGGGCCTCAAGGTCGGCGACCCGGGTTCGCAGACGCCTATCCTGTGGCCCGACTCGCCGTACAATACCGCGATGCAGGCGATACAGGACGAGTTCGGCGCGATCGAGCAGTTCGTGGTCGTGGTGCAGCTCTCCAACCAGGGCGTGCTCAACGATCCGCGCCTT
>JAKAVX010000023.1 GCA_021827465.1 Deltaproteobacteria bacterium
GCCAAGGAAGCGCCCAAGGCGAAGCCCGCACCCAAGGCTGGCGCGCGACGGCGCGGCGCGGCCGGCACGCAGTAACCGCCCGTCAGGGTGTTTCAAGCCGGCGGGCAATCTCGAGGAGATCCGACAGCGAGCGCGGCTCGCGTCCGAGATCCGGCGCGACCATTATACGCACATCCGGCGGGAGATCGGTTTTCAGTTGTTCAAGCGCGCGCTCCTCGCGTTCCTTGAGCGCCGAGAAATCCTTGAGATTGCGCGCGAGCTTGCGTTTGAGAGCGGCCGGAATCGGGGCGCTCTCGATTTCCGCTGCCTTCGGCATCCGCGGCATCACGCGATTCACCACCAGCGCGTCAACGCCCAGTCCCGACTCCGCAAGCGCGCGGACGAATTCCCGCGTCTGCTCCAGGCGCTCCGATTCGGGCGCCGTGACCAGCACCACCATCGTTTCCGGCGCGCGCAGCAGTTGCCCTGCAATTTCGGCGCGTTCGGCGAATCCCGCGTACATTCCCTCGAAACTGGTGACGAACGATTGTACGTCGGCGAGCAGATGAAGCCCGGTGACCCGATCGAAGGCGCTCAGCACCGCACGCGCCGCGATGTCGAACATCCTGAACCCGCCGCGCATCAGGCCGCGCGAGCTTCCGAGCAGCGAGAGCGCGCGCGAGTTGAGCAGATCGAGGAGCCGGCGCGGCGCGTCGAGAAAATCCAGCGCCTGGGCCGCGGGCGGCGTGTCGATTACGACAAGATCGGTCGTGCGCTCGGCGACAAGATCGAGCAGTTTTTCCATCGCCATGTAATCGCCCACGCCGGAGAGCGCGCTCGACAGGTTCTGATAGATACGGTTGCCCAGGATCGCATCGCGCGCCGTATCGCTGGGCGCATGGCGGCGCACTAGCGTGTCGAAAGTGCGCTTGGGATCGAGCCTGAGCGCGCGAAGCCGCGCTTTCGTCCGGCCGCGTCCACGGGTTTCCGGCGCGACTCCGTCGAGCGCGACTTCCTGCAGTTCGGCACGGGCCGGGTCGAGGCCGAGCGCATCGAGCAGGCGAGGCGCCGGATCGACCGTCATCACGTCAACCGCGTTTCCCGAAGCCGCCGCATAGACGGAGAGCGCCGCGCATAGCGTGGTCTTGCCGACGCCGCCGGGCCCGAGGCAAATCACGAGCCGGCGCCCCTTCAAGTCGAGCGGATGCTTCATTTATGCCGCGCGAGTCCCTCGGTGAGCCGAAGACCGAGCGTTCTCAGCTCGGCCTTGCCAAGCCCCGGCCTGAAGAGCATCGGGAGTTCGACAATCCTGATGCCGCCAGCCGCAAGTTGCTCTCGCGCGTTAACCGTGTACTGCGCGATCGCGTTCCTCCTGAGGGCAAGCCGCGCGTGATCTTCCATCGCGCAGAGCGTCGCGAGTTCTGCGGCGTCGAACAAGGGCGGTACGGTGCCGTTTAGGACCGCGCCGATCGAGCTGATACCGAGCTTCTCCTTGAGATGCGCCGCCGTCTCGATCGCCTCTCGTATCGCCATCTCCTCGGGCGTAACCGTCAGTATCACGCCGAACCGCGCGGGATCGCCGAGGAACGATTCGACCTCGGAAGCGAGCCGGTTGAGCGTGCCGATAGGCGCGATTCCCTTGACGCCGCGGGCCACGGAGAGCATCTCGAGAGCGTTGCCGGAGGCCGGTGCGTCGACGACCAGGTGACGGCCATGTCCGGTGCTTTCGCCCGTCATGATTCTGAGCCGTTCGAGCATCAGGAACGCCTCCAACCCGGGAAGCGCGGCGCTGACGTGGCCGAAGGTCCGGCTGTGCAGCATCCGGCGCGAGATCGCCTTGATCGGCACGATTCTCTCGAGGAAGGCTTCCAGTTCGGTGCGCGGGTCGAGCGCCATTACTTCGAGGCGCGAGGATACGCGAACCGGGCCGCCGCCGTTGACCTCGACACCGAGTAGGCGCGCGGCGGAGAGCTTCTGATCGAGGTCGGCGAGCGTGACGTCGCACCCGCGGGCAAGCCCGAGCGCGAGCGCCGCCGAAACGGTGCTTTTGCCCGTGCCGCCCTTGCCGGTTACGAAGACTAGCCGCGCAAGCTTCATCGTCTAGAATGTAGCACGAGTATGGAGAGGGACGACTGCCGCGCACAGAGGGCTGAGGCCGCGAATCCGCCGGGCCGGATCGGGAGAATCGTTTTCGCGCTTGCGCCCGGCGATATCGCGCTGTTCAAGGCGATTGTCGAGTCCTACGACAATTTGGTCACGCTACGCACGGAAGATCCCGGGCGCCATCACCTGTGTCTTTACTTTTCCGCCGAAACCGAGCCCGACGTGCGCGCGATGCTCGATTCGCTGCGGGAACGATTTTCCATCCGCGAACTCGACTCGACCGGTTCGGCCGCTAAGCCCTGACTTCGACGGCAAAGTCCTGGTTTTGCCACTGGCCGGTTTCCTTCCAGTAAAACGTGAAGCGGATTGGCGCGCGCTCAGAGCGGGAGACTTCGATATCGACGTGGCCGATTCCGATCGGGGTCATGGTCGCGGAGGTGTCGGTGCTCGACCGCCAGTCGTCGCGCGTCCAGTGCAGGATAAATGGCGCTCCGGCCTGGATTCTAAGCGTCGTGCCCGGCGCGACCGAGCGGACATGGCGGTTGAACTTCCAGAACTCGATTGTCTTGCGCAGCCGGCGCGTCTGGTAGCGCTCCGCGACTTCCGGGATCAGGTCGAAAATTTTGCCGTCGGCGGCCGAGCGGAGCAGCTTGATATATTCCGCGTGCGCCCACATCAGGGGTGTGGCCGCGCCGGTCTGCATCCCATGGAAGAGCAGTTGGTCGGGGATGTCGGCTTCGTCCCAGAGTTGTTCGGGCAGAAGCTGGGTATGATTCGCGAACGCCTCCATCGCGCGGATATAAGGCTTCGGATCGCGCCCCGCGGCGAGTTCGTAATGCGCCCGCTCGCCGGTCAGAAGCGGCCACGGCCGTCCCCGGCCCCATCCGAGGTACGGTCCGCCGTCGTCATGCTGGCCGTAACCGTCGTGGCTATAACGCCGCCAGCACGGGCCTGTGGGAAAATCCACGCGCAGAACCGCGTCGACCACCTTGAGCGAATCCTCGATGAGCGGATCGCCGGCCTTGCGGATTCCGTAGCGCACCAGCTCAAGAAAGCCCGCATCGACGATCTCGGCCGCCGCAAATGTCGTTTGCGTTCCGGGCGGCCGATTCTGGATAAGAACCGTCGCGCGGTCGAGGTCTTCGTCGGGCTCGGGATCGTTCGGATCGACGGGATTGATACGCACGTAATGGCGCTTGATTCCGGGGACCAGCGTGCCGCTGTTGGTGACGGTCCAGGCCTCGACGTGAGATTCGAGGAAGTCCGCGTATTCGCCCAGATATTGCGCGGTGGCTTCGTCGCCGCGTTCCTGCGCGAAGGAGGCGGCGCAGATTAGCGCGGCGATATTGGAGGCAAGCGTGGAGGGCGAGTAGCCGCTGTTTTCCTCCCATCGCTCCTGCGGCGTGGCGGGGCCGTTTTCGATCAGGTAGCGCGCCGCCATCTTGACCATCGGGTACGCGTCGAACTCTCGAAGCGCCTCGTACCGATGCAGCCGCCAGGAGAGCATTATCGGAAAGGCGACCTCGTCGAGCTGTATCCCGTTCCAGTAGGGTTCGCCGTCGATCCAGAAATTCTGCGGGAAACCGCCGTCGGGCTTCTGCGAACAGGCCAGGTAGATGAGCGCGCGGACCCCGGTCTGTGGGTCGCCGGCGGCGAGCAATCCGGTCGCGCTGTTGACCATGTCGCGCGTCCACACCAGGTGATAGCCGCCGAGATCCTCGTCGCCCTTGGCCTCGCCCCACGGGATACTGAGCGAGGCGATCATCGCGCCCGGATAGCTCTTGTCCTCGTGGGCGAGGAGCAGTTCGCGGCTTCGCCGGTAAAGGCATCCGCCGTCGCCGGAAAACCGTTCGAGCGGCAGGAAGTGCATGCATGCGCGGCTCCATTGCTCAAGGAAGCGCGCGCGATGGTTGCCGAACGGGATTCCGAGCGCCTGGAACAAGGTCGTGACCGAGCGATGGAGCGTGCGGCCAAAGCCGAGGCCGAGCGTGAACGAATGCGTTTCGCTCAGGTCCAACTGGCCGATAAGCGCGATATTGCCGTCGGTGGCCGAGGCGAATTCATGGTCGAGCTTGAAGTTGGCCGCAAGATCCTGCCATCCGTCGGTCGTGCCCACGTATCCGCATGAACGCTTTACGAACGGAACCGTGGCCGCGACCGACAGCCAGACACCTTCCTTGTGCGCGGTCAGGAACTCGCGCCCGGTGATTCGCGCGACGTTGCCGTTATTGCCCCATCCACCGACCGCGAGATGCGGGGCGACCAGCACGTAGAGCTGAAGACGCGCGAGAAAAGCCGGGTCGCCTTCGAGCCGCGCGTCGATCAGCACGCACGAGTTGTGCGGGTCGGAGATCACTTCCTTGATCAGGCTGTAGCGGCCCTCCGGATCGTTCATCGTGGCGCGCACGCCAAGTCCGTACTCGCCGATATATTCGGTGTGGCTTTCGAGGTTGCGGCGTTCCTCGTGGAAGAACGTCTCGCCGTCGCTGATAAGGAACTGGACGTCGCGGACCTGGGGCAGATCGATGGTCGGAAAATAGATCTCGTTCAGAACTCCCTTGGAAATCGTGAACCAGACGCGGCTCGAGGTCGAGTAGGCGGTGCCGACGATATCCTTTGCGCTACGGGTCCATCGCGGCGGAATACCCGGAGATCCGAACGCCTTTGGTGAATCCTCTATGGTAGCCATTGTTTCCCCTTTCCCTGTTCCGGTGCGGCGCGATTCAGGAGATTTCCGAGCCTTCGACGGCCGGTCCGGGCAGAATTGCGGGGACGGCAAAGATGCCAGGAAATGGGTAACTGAAGCGGTGCAGCATCATACGATGGTTCATCATCATGCTACGCCCGGCTCCCTGCGCAGGCCAGATTCAGTCCGGCGCAAAAGGATGGCGAACCCGATCTCCGCGCGTCAGAGGTTCGCCTGGATTATTTGAAGGAAAAGCCGAACGGCAAAACTCAGGAAAGTTCCGAGCCGTCGGGGCCTTCGGCGGCCGGTGCGGGTTCTTCCGTCTGGGGCAGGCGGAACAGGTACGACACGCCGACGCTGAACACGTACAGCAGCAGAAGCGGTATCGCGAGCAGGAACTGCGAGACCATGTCGGGCGGCGTCAGCGCGGCGGAGATCAAAAAGATCGCGAGTATCGCGTAGCGAAACTGATGCAGCATCATGCGATGGTCGATTATTCCGAGCCGGGTCAGAAAGTAGGCGAAGATCGGCATCTCGAAGGTGATGGCGAACGCGAGCATCAGTTTACTCGAGAATGCCAGGTATTCGCTGATCCGGATCGTGGGCGTGACATTGATACTTGCGTACTGCGAGAGAAAGAAGGCGTAGCCGACCTTGAACACCACCGCCCAGCAGAAGTAGCCGCCCATGATGAAGAAGACCGTCGCCGAGATGATGAACGGCGCAGCCATCCGGCGCTCGGACTTGTAAAGTCCCGGCGCGATAAATTTCCAGATTTCGTAGAACACCGCCGGGCTCGCGATGAAAAGCCCGGCGAACAGCGCGACCTTAATCTTGGTGAAGAATGCCTCGCCAACGCCGGTGCCGATCAGCATCACCTTGCCGTGCGAGACTTCGCGAATCGGCCAGGTCAGCGCCGCGAAGATCGGGTCAGAGATTGCGTAAGCAACCGCGAACCCAATCACCAACGCGATAAGCGCGCGAATCAGCCGAGTGCGAAGTTCGCGCAGATGCTCCATTATCGGCATCCGCGCTTCGTCCGGACCGCCGGGGAGATGCTCGGGATCGGGGAACTCCACGTGCTCCGGGAGCTCCGATGGGAGATTCGTTTCCTCGTCTGTCACAAAAAGGGTTTAGTGCTGCTGCGGAATATCTTCCGAAGCCTTTTCCGGCTCCGGCGCGGAATCGTTCGGCTTGGGGGTTTGCGTGCCCGAATTGGGCGCCAGAGGATTCAGATCGTTCAGTGCGCGGCGCGGCTCGTCGATGGCCTCGGTCAGCTCGCGCATCACGGTGTTTCCGGCGGATTGCAACTCGCGCACTATCTTGCCGGCGGCCCGCAGAAAATCGGGCAGGCCCTCAGGACCCACGACAATCAGCGCTACGACGAGGACCAATATTATTTCGGTGATGCCCAAATTCCGCTTCCTGAAAGCGGCACTGCCCGCGTGCCTGTCTGCAAAACTACCGTCTATAATCAAACATGATCGCCCGTCGGGGTGTCAACGATGATTAAGACCGCAATTCTCGCCGACCGCCGTTACCTGAAGCATTTTGCCGGCCGGATCCATCCCGAGCGTCCCGAGCGCGTCAAGGTGATGATCGAGATGGCGGAAAGCCTCGACCGCGCCCGACTCGACTTCTGTTCGCCGCGCGAAGCGACGCTCGACGAAATCGCGCTCTGCCATACCAGCGAGTATATCGCGCTGGTCGAGAAGACTTCGCACGTGGACCGCTACGATTTCGACGCCGACACCCACACCTCGCGCGACACGTATCGAGCCGCTCTGCTGGCCGCGGGCGGCGTGCTGACGGCGGTCGAAGCGGTCTTTGAAGGCGGAGCCGACAACGCCTTTGCGATCGTCCGTCCGCCGGGACATCACGCGCTTCCCAACCGCGCGATGGGCTTCTGCTTCTTCAATAATGTCGCGATAGCCGCGTCGTGGCTGCTCAAGAAAGGTCTCGGGCGCGTGATGGTGGTCGATTGGGACCTTCATCATGGCAATGGCACGCAAGACATCTTCTACGAATCGAAAAACCTGCTCTACGTCTCGACCCATCAGTATCCGCATTACCCCGGAACCGGCTCGCTTTATGACATGGGCGCGGGCGAGGGTATCGGCTACACGGTCAACGCCCCGATGCCCGCGGGGTTCGGCGATCCGGAATACCTTCGCGTTTTCGACGAACTGATCCTGCCGATCGGGCGCGCTTTCCAACCCGAGTTCATCCTGGTGTCGGCCGGATTCGATTGTCATTTTCGCGATCCGCTCGGCGCGATGGAGGTAACGGAGGCGGGTTTCGAGCAGATGGCGCGCCGGGTCAAGCGGCTTGCGGCCGAGACCTGCGGCGGAAAGGTCGTGGCGGTGCTCGAAGGCGGCTACGATCTCGAAGCGCTCGCCAATTCGGGCAGGGCGGTGATCGAGGAATTCGGGCGCGAGGCCGACGAGCCGCTCAGGAATTCACCGGGAGGCGATCGCGTGATGCCGATAGTCGAGCGGGCGATTCAGAGCGTCGGCAAATACTGGAATTTGGCCTGAAGCCTAGTGATTTTCGGAATTCCCACGCAAGCGACGGCACGCTAGGCGAAATCGAGCGCAAGCACGGTCGCGTCCGCGTCCAGAACGCGCTCGGGAACTTCGATCACCAACTCTCCCGTCGGATCGGAATTGAACAGCGCGTCCACCGCGGCAACGCGTTTCCTGAAGTGAAGCTGCTCGTCCGAACCGAGCGCGTGGATGGATTTGACCTGCCTGACGCGCACGCCGCGCACCGAAACGGTCTCATACGGGCGCATCAGCAGATGCAGGTACAGCCGATTGCCGCGGCGCGTCGAGGGACCGTAGAACTGCCACGGTTCGAGTCCCGGCGCGGTGTCCGAAATACTCTCGCCGTTGCGTTCCATCCATCGCGCGAACGCTTCGAGCCGCTCGACGTGCTCGGGCGGAAGCGAGCCGTCGCCCGTCGGGCTTACGTTGAGGAGCAGATTTCCGCCCTTGCCCGCGACTTCGCACAGCGTATGGATCAGCGAACGCGGCGACTTCAGATTGCGATCGGAGGGATTGTAGCCCCAGCTATCGTTGATCGTGAGGCAGGTTTCCCAGGGACCTTCGGGCGGCCTTGGCGGCACCGCCTGCTCGGGCGTAACGAAATCGCCGAAGCCGGGCAGGCGATCGTTGATAAGAATCTCGGGCTGGAGCGATCGGATCATCGCGACCAACTCGCGCGCATGCCATTCCTCGGCCGTGCGTTCCCATCCGCCGTCGAACCATAAAAGATCGATGCGTCCGTAATTCGAAAGCAGCTCGCGCACCTGCGCGAACATCGCGGCGACGAATCGCTCCCACTGCTTGGGAGACGGCCGACGCGCCGAGCCGAAGCGGTAGGGCTTGTCGGCGTCGGTGAACGGCGGGTAGTCCGGATGATGCCAATCGATGAGCGAGAAGTAGAGGCCGACGCGAAGTTCTTCGGCGCGAAACGCCTCGACGAACTCGCCGACGATATCGCGGTGAAACGGCGAATGCTCGACGGAGTAGCCGGAGCCGGCGGTATGGAACATCGCGTAGCCGTCGTGATGCTTCGACGTCAGCACCGCGTATTTCATCCCGGCCCTGCGCGCGATCCGCGCCCACCCGCGAGGGTCGTAACGCTCGGGATTGAAAGTGCGCGCGGTCGAGTGATACTCGGCGACCGGAACGCTCTGCGAATGCGGCAGCGCGCCGATCCCGCCGGTCAGCGGCCACGACAGTTCCCATCCGCGCTGACTCGCAGGCGCCCAATGGATGAACATCCCGAAGCGCGCCGTATCGAACCATTGCGTCATCGCGAGCCGGATTGTGCCGCCTCGGTGTCACGATGTCCACTGCCGCGTTTCGGGTTTTCCGCGAGGCGCTCGGCGATGAAACCCTTGCGCGCCAGTACTCTCTCGAATAGTTCAATGGGAGCCGTGCAAAGGTGCGGCATCCGAGATGACGAAAAAAATCTACGCAGTCGCCTGCCTTGCCATGACGTTGACGATGGGCTTCTTCGTGTCCGCGTGTCACGGAGCGGCGGCCAGGCTTGATGGAGTGCCCGTGCGCAACACAGGACATTACGCGATAGTCGAAACCGAGCGGGGAACTTTCGTGATCGAGCTCTATCCGAAGGTTGCTCCCAAGACCGTGGAGAATTTCGAGACTCTGGTGCAAAAGGGCTTTTACAACGGCCTGACGTTCCATCGCGTCGTGCCGGGCTTCGTCGTCCAGGGCGGCGATCCCGACGGCACCGGGATGGGCGGTCCGGGCTACGACCTGCCGGCCGAGATCGATCCCAAGGAGCATCACCTGCGCGGCACGGTTGCGATGGCGCGAAAGGGCGACCAGGTCAATCCCCAGAGGCGTTCCAGCGGCAGCCAGTTCTACATCTGCCTCGAGCCGCAGCCCGGGCTCGACGGCCAGTACACGATTTTTGGCGGCGTGGTCGAAGGGATGGACGTCGTCGACAAGATAAACGTCGGCGACCACATGAAGAAAATCACGCTGAGCTCCGAGCTTCCGAAGTAGGATCCAAGCGCTTATGCCGCAGTCGCGAAGCGGGCACCCTGAGGGGCCCTACTTCACCGTCGATCTTCACCTGCATACGAGCCGCGGCAGCTCGGACTCCAATCTCGCGCCCATGGCGATGCTGGATCGCGCGCGATCGATCGGGATCGGCGCCGTCTGCATTACCGAGCACGACAACATGTGGGATTTGAAGGAGACGCCCGAGGTCGCCGAGGCTTCCGACGTGCGTTTCCTCCGCGGGATGGAAGTCACGACCGACATGGGGCATATCGGCGTCTTCGGCCTGCAGCGCTATATCGGCGGAATCTACAAGCTCGGCGAGCTTCGCAAGATAGTGAACGCCGAGGGCGGCATTCTCATCGCCAACCATCCTTTCCGCTACAAGCTCGACGCGCGCTTCTCGTTCATCAATCCCGATCAGGAACCGATCGATCCCGAGCATCCCGAGCGCGCGGCCAAGCTTCCGCTTTTCGGGATGGTCGATGCGATCGAGGTGCTCAACGGCGCGTGCTCCGAGGAGGAGAATCAGTTCGCGCTGCGCGTGGCGCGAATTCTCGGCATCGCCGAGGTTGCCGGAAGCGACTCCCATTCGGCGGGATCGATCGGATGCGTGAGCACGCTGTTCGACGAGCCGGTTCGCGATGTCGAGGGGCTTATCGAGGCTATCCGGGCGCGGCGATGCCGCGCGGGGCGCGGACTGCTCAAGGGCAACGTGGTCCCCTTTGACCTGCCGTAACGCACGTTAACGTCGAGTGGCGGATTCTCCATCGCAGGGCGTTCAAGGCGCGGCTCTGCTCTCCAGGCACATTTTAGAGCGCACGAAAGCTTCAACAGTTGTTTGGGGTGAAGCCGGTAGGATAAAATTGCGTCGCACTTAATAGAACAATTCGGCTATGGGTTCCAACCGCGACCAATTTGCCCTGATCGAGGACATTTCCCAGATCAGCGGAGATGCCGCGGCCGACCTCAGGGAGACGCTAGATAGAATAGTTGCGGCGATCGCCAAGGGGATGGAGGTCGAAGTCTGCTCGCTCTATCTCTTCGATCCGCAACGCGCTCGCCTGGTGCTTCGAGCTACGGTAGGGCTCGACCGCGGCTCGGTCGGCAAGGTCTCGATGCGCGTCAATGAGGGGCTGGTCGGCCTTGTGATCGAGAGCGGAGAGCCGGTTTCAGTATCCGACGCGATAAGCCATCCGCGTTACAAATATTTTCCGGAAACCGGCGAAGAGCGCTATCACACTTTCCTCGGCGTCCCGGTCCAGGACGGACGCAACAAGCCGGTCGGCGTGTTGGTTGCGCAGACGCTCGGGCGGCGCAAGTTCAGCCGCACCGAAGTTCGCCTCATCAAGACCGCGGCCAGCCAGATTGCGCAGATACTCTCGCACTTCCGCCTGCGCGAGACGCTCGCGACCAAGGAAAAAGAGCGCGACGAGTACCGCCGGCGGATGATCGAAGCGAACCGCCAGCTAAAGGACTACGAAAAAGTCGGCGGAAAGACCCGGCTCGCCGCGCCGACCAAGATTCGGCGTCCGCGCCTGGTCGGTCTTCCGGCCGCGCCCGGATTTGCGCGCGGACAGGCGCACGTCGTTGGAACTTTTCTCAGCACTATCGATCGCAACCAGCGCGCGCGCGACGTCAAGGCCGAGTTGAAGCGTCTCGAGGATGCGCTCACGCGCTCGCGTACCGAGCTTTCCGCGCTTAAGGCCCGGATGGCGTCGCTGATGCCCGAGGCCGATCTCAAAATTTTCGACGGCCATCGCCTGATTCTCGAAGACGAGGAGTTCATCGGCCGCATCCGCGACTCCATCCAGGCCGGCTATGCCGCGGAAAGCGCGCTGTTCAGGGTTATCGACGAAGTATCGGCCCAGATGCTCGCGGTCGCCGACGGCTATCTGCGCGAGCGCGCGACCGACTTCCGCGACGTCGGCCATCGCGTGCTGAGGCACCTGCGCCAGGAAGATGGCAAGGGTCCCTTCGTCAAGCCGACCGTAATCGTCGCCGAGGAGCTGACCCTTTCGCAGTTGACGCTGGTCTCGCATCAGAATCTTGCGGGAATCGCGCTGCAATCGGGCGGCGCCACTTCCCATGCGGCGATTCTCGCACGCTCCTTCGAGATCCCGACCGTGGTCGGCGTCGAGCATCTGATGGAATCCGTGACGGAAGGCGACGCGCTTATCGTCGACGGCAGCTCGGGCGTGGTGTTCGTCAACCCGAGTTCCGACGTCGATCGCGATTACCAGGCGCTTTCCAAACGCTACGAGCAGTTCAAGCAGGAACTGATGCAGGACGTTGCGGAGCCCGCGGCCACCCGCGACGGCCATCGTGTGCGCCTGATGGCCAATATTGCGCTGTATAACGACATCGCGATTGCGCTCAAGTACGGCGCCGAGGGTATCGGCCTCTTGCGCTCGGAATTTTCCTTTCTGACCTACGAGGATTTTCCGGACGAGAACCAGCAGGTCGCGCTGTACCATCGGATGTTCCAGGCGATGGGCAATCGTCCGGTCACGATCCGGACGCTCGATATCGGCGCGGACAAGTATCCGCCGTACATGCGCGTGCCGCGCGAGGAAAATCCGTTCCTCGGATGGCGTTCGATACGGATTTCGCTGGAGATGGCGGGGCTGTTCAAGGTGCAGTTGCGCGCGATCCTGCGCGCCGCCGCCCGCTCCAACGCGCGCATCCTGTTTCCGATGATCTCCAGTCTCGAGGAATTGTGGCGCGCCAAGGAGTTGCTCGCCGAGTCCCGCGCGGAGCTTTTCAACGAGGGGCTCGAGCATAATCCGCAGGTGCCGGTCGGAATCATGATCGAGGTTCCGTCGGCGGTATGGCTCGCGCCGCGGCTTGCGCGTGAAGTCGATTTCTTTTCGGTTGGAACCAACGACCTCATCCAGTATCTGCTCGCCGCCGACCGCAACAATCCCAAGGTGGCGCACCTGTACGAGGCGTTCCATCCAGCGGTGATTTCCGCGATCTCCGAAGTGGTCAACGTCGCCCGCGCGGCCGACAAGAGCGTCGGCATCTGCGGCGAGATGGCGAGCGATCCGCTGGCGACGGTTCTGCTGGTCGGGATGGGCTTCGACGATCTGAGCCTGAGCCCGCTCTTTATTCCGGTGGTGCGCAAGGTCCTGCGCAAGATCGATTACCAGACCGCGCGTCAGGTCGCGCGCGACGTGCTTCAGATGGCGAGCGTGCAGGAAGTGAAAGGCTACCTGGTCGAGCGCTACCGCGATCTCGGGCTGATCAACCTCGTCGAGATGTACCGCTAGCGCATCGGATTGCGGTCGCCGGCGTCATCGCATAGCCGCTGCGACACCCAGAAGAAAGGGAGGCGCGCTCACAGCTAGTGCTAACCTGCAACTAGCCGGATAGCTCGGCTTGGACGAAACGCTGATCATTCAACGCTATTTCGTGAGCCAGCGCGGGCATATTAAAAGCCATCGCCATTGAAGCGAGGGAGCCCAGAAATTCATGAAATTTACTGGCCAGCGAGAACTTGAATTCGTCGATTTTTTTGGGATACGTACAACCACTCAGCATAAACCGTTGAGTCTCGCCGTCATACAACTCCATCGCCGTGATATAAGCGCCATGA
>JAKAVX010000024.1:0-10565 GCA_021827465.1 Deltaproteobacteria bacterium
AGCGGGGGCGTGGATGCTCGGCGCGCCGCATTATCCGCCCCATGAGGTGCGCGCGCCCCATTCCCTCACCATGCACGAGATCATGCCGCTTGGCCTGATCAGTCCGTTGCTCATCTCAACGGTCCTCGAGCCGGAGAAATATAAGGTTGATCTCCGACCCGAGATGATGATCAATTACGGGACCAATTCCGTGATGAGCTTCGCCAATGAAGAGTTGATGGCGAAGTGGTACAAAAAGATTCCGTTTGTCGTCGGGATTAATCTGTTTCTCGACGAAAGCAGCGCTCTCTTCGATATAGTACTTCCCGATGCCTTCTATCTGGAGCGGCTGGATCCGATGCCGAACCTGCCAATCCCGATGCATCACACGTCGAGCAACCTGAGCGACGATTGGTCATGGGGTATCAGGCAACCGGTGGTGGCGCCCCCCTTCAAGCAGCGGCAATCGATGGAAGTCCTGCTCGACCTGGCTGAACGCGGAGGCTTCCTCCCGGACATGTATGCGGTGCTCCAGCTCTATTACCAGATCGGGGGTCAGTATCGGCTTGACAGCGGCGCGAAATATAGCTGGGAAGAAATCGCCGACCGTGCCTACAAGTCGAATTTTGGACCCGGGTACGGACTGGAATGGTTCAAGCGGCACGGGGTGCTCAAATGGCCGCGCACGGTCGAAGAAGCGTACTGGCGGTCCTTCAGCGATGCGCGAGTGCCTATTTATTTCGAGTTCTTCAAGAAGCTCGGCGCCGAGGTGAAACAGGTCACCGAAGAATGCGGCATTCCATGGGATGTTTCTGATTACCAACCGATGCCCGACTGGAAACCGTGCGTCGCGCATCAGACGGACTCCGGCTTTGACCTGTACGCCTTCTACTACCGTGTCCCGTTTCAGACTTTTTCCGCGACTGCGGAAAACCCGTGGCTCGACGAGATCTCCCGGATCGATCCGTACGCCTATAACGCATGTATCAACACCGCGACGGCGAAGAGTAAGGGGATCAGGGACGGCGAGGAGGTGTGCCTCGAGACACCAGACGGACTGCGGATCAAGGCGCGAGCGCGGCTCACCGAAGGAATCCATCCTGAAGGGGTGGCGCTGGCGAACTGTTTCGGACACTGGAGCAGCCATCTGCCGATCGCCAGAGGCAAAGGCACGTGCATCAATCATCTCCAGCAAGTCGATGAGTCGCGCATGGACGTCGTCGTCGGTGGCCTGGACCTTTGCCACAAAGTGCGCGTGTACCGGGCGGAGGCGGCGCGATGAGATACGGCATGGTGATCGATTTGAAGAGGTGCATCGGATGCTACGGGTGCGTGATCGCGTGCAAAGCGGAGAACGCGACTCCTCCGGGCGTCTTTTATATCCGCGTCTTTAAGCACGAGACCGGCAAGTATCCCAACGTGCGCCGGGTTTCCATGCCCATCATGTGCATGCATTGCGCCGATCCGGCATGCGAAAAGGTCTGTCCCACCGGAGCCTCCTTCAAGCGGGAAAGCGATGGCGTGGTCTTGATCGACAAGGATCTGTGCGTGGGATGCCGCTACTGCATGATGGCGTGCCCGTACGGGGTGCGTTACTTCCACGCCGAGGACCGCGAATACTTCCCTGGCCAAGGGCTTACCCCGTTCGAGCGGCGAGGCTATGGAAACCATCCGCCGGGCGGGGTGGAGAAATGTGAATTTTGCTTCCGACGCGTTGGCCGGGAGTTGCAACCCGCGTGCGCCGCGAATTGTCCCACGCGCGCGATGACGTTTGGCGATCTCGAGGATCCCACAAGCGAGGTTTCGCGGCTGATTTCTGAGCGTGCCGGCTTTCAGCTTCATCCCGAGCTCGGCACCGATCCGGCGGTCTACTACCTGTCGGCGTGACCCTTGTGAGCGCTCTGAAGGTCAGAGTCAGGTTCTTCGGTAGTTACCGGCGCCTGGTGGATTCGCCGGAGACCGTGCTCGCGTTGGAAAGCGGCGCGACTCCAATCGACCTCGTTCACACCCTTGCCGAGCGCTACGGCGAACAGTTGCGCAGCGCGTTGCTCGCCGAGTGCGAGGGTTTCGTACGCCTGCGTCCCGGAATCCGGATCGCGCTCGGCGACGAACTCCTCGATTGCGGAGCCGAACTCGATCATCCGTTGCGCGGAATCTCCGCCGGGCCCGACTGGCAAGTCGAGGTGTTCATCTTCCCATCGCTCACCGGGGGATAGCCCCATTGGTGTTAACCTAAGAGCCATGCTTTCAGGAGAGCTAGGAACCGGATCAGTTGCGGTTGGCGCATTCGCGCTCCCTCTCGTCGAGTATTCGCAAGAGCGCGCCGCGCCTGGTCGCTTCGAACAGGGCAACCAATCCGGGTGAAGGGCGGAGCGTTTGGTGTGGCGCCTGGATGAGGACGGCGGTCCAGCGCCACGGATGGCAGGCCGGTTCACGCTGAGAGTTTGTGAAGGAATTGGTTGGTGAGTTCGGTGCCGGGTCATGACGGGTCGGCTTGGACGACCCGACTCGGCGCGGGGTTTGGCCAGGTTTGTGAGCCGAAGGGTCTCGTGATCGGGCTGGCGTGCTCACAGCCAGCGCTTCGTGGAGCGGCGGCTTGAGGGTCTGCTGGACGAGCCGCGGCCGGGGATCCCGCGCAAGGTGGGCGAGCGCGAGGTGGAGCGCGTGCTGAGCTTCACGCTGGAGCACGCTCCCGCCGATACCACCCATTGGAACACGCGCGCCATGGCCGGCGCTGTGGGCTCAGCCAGAGTACGGGGCGGCCGTATCTGGCGCGCCTTTGGGCTCCAGGCTCATCGGGTTGAAGGTTTCAAGCTTTCCAAAGGCCCTCCCCGTTCATCGAAAAGGTGCGCGACATCGTGGCTCTTTTTCCATCAACTCGAGGCACCTCTTAGGGGCGGCTTCGACGAAGGCCACTTCTTCGTACGAAAACACGCTTACTGCTAGGCCCAAGAGCGACATCGTCAATTCGGTTACTTCGGCGTAACGTTTCAATTGCGCGAGCGCGATTATGGGCGGCTCGACGTGGTCGGGCGCAGCAGCGTGCGCTGATTGCGGACCTTCGCCGCGACAAACTCGCGCGCGCCGATGCGCCGATCAACCCCGCGTGTTGAGGACGCCAGTACGGCCCATCGCCGTATCCGCTGAACAGAAGCTTGCTCCCGATCATGTCGATCGTGCTTACGATAATCGCAGGCTGCGCTGGATCGCCCTTCCACTCTTGGTTGTCAGCCAGCTCGCCCCGAAGGGTGCTCACTGCAAGCGCCACGTTACTCGGTACGGACAATTGCTGAAGAGCACTAGCGATGGCGGCAAACGTGGGCTCGTGACGTTGCCACTCGTTATTGCCAGGCGTAAGCAGACGCCTGCGAAGTAGCTCGACCGTGCTCGTCGCCTGATCCGCCACCGTTCGCCGATTGACGTATCGGTCAACCAGGTGCCGCGGAAGTTCCTCGAATCTTGCGCGGGTGCAAACGCCGAACAGGCCGCGGCCATGGACGATCTCATGGACTTGTCGCGGCAGGCTCGGTCGCGGCACGCCGGTGCTATGCGCTGGTCGCGCGAAGAACTTCACGAGCGCCGGTAATGCGCCGCTTCTTCGACACCAACGTTCTCGTCTATCTGTTCGATGCTTCGGCGCCACGTGCGGCTGGATGCTCTGCCTGCTCGTGCCGCGACCGCTCACGGCGACACGGAAATTGAGGCATATCAAAACTTTCGCAAGGGACTCCTGCGCCATATTGGAGTCGAGGAAAAGATTCGTTTTCCGGGTGCGCAAAACCGAAGAGGCGACGTGCCGCTTCCGCTCGCCGGCAAGCTCAAGCCGGACCACGGCGCGTCGGCGGCCCTTGTGATGCTCCCGCCGTGCGGTTCCACTTTCAAAGCCCTGTGAACGGTCCTTGTCGAGCACAATCCGCTCGAAGACACGCCGGGTGGCGTTTACGAACAGTGCGAAAATCTCACACAGGCAGAGCTTGATGAGTTGCTTGCGCGATGCGAGAGAGCCGCGGGAGTTCCGGTCTCGCCATGGGCAGACAGCCCGAAAGTTCTCGCGGCGGCAAAGCGAGTCCTGACCCGCGCCGGCTACGATCCATCCGTGCTGGACCAATAGCCAGAGTCCCTGGACCAACCGCAGAAAGCTTTCCGACCGCCATCACGCCGCATCGCTCAAGCATGCGCGTGATCGCGTTCGAGTGCCGCCACTGCGCGTTGACCTGCGACGCTAGGTCGGGTCCTCACCTTTGCAGACGCGCGAGACGATCTCAGCACGCCTTCCTGCAGGAATCACAAGATCCGCCACAGGATAGAGGACATTCTTCTCACGGCTCAAATGCTTCCGAAGCAAAGGCGAGAGCTGCCCGGGCTGTGTATGAAGTGCGGCACAATCTTCCGCCCCGATTCGCGCGGCCAAGTGGTCCAGGGCCGTTTCGACGACGCGGTGTTCCCAGCGCAGGGGAGCCGTCGGATCGCTTTCGAGCTTGCCGGCCTCGGCCTCGAATTCGGGAAACAGGATTTCCTCTTCCAGCTTTATCTGGCGGCGAAGCCGTGCCTCAAATTCGGAAAAGCTTGCACGGATGGTTTCTCGCTCGCACGACTGAATAGCCTTGAGAAGACGCCCCCATGCCTCCAGAACGGTGTCGTGGGCCGTGCCCAGCAGTTCCTCGATACTCTTTTGGGAGGCCTGTCCGCGCATCATCGCGTCACCTGCAGATGAAAGCCATATTTGTCATATATCTTTTGATCCGACAAACCGAACACGACCGAGTCCGCGGCCAACATCAAACGCTAACGGTCATTCGCTAACCTTGCCGCAGTTTACCAAACACGACACTAGCGGGATCACGGTGTGTATAGGTGCTCTCAGGGGAAAAACATTGTCCGCCCATTACAGCTCGCTGTTATTTTACGATCGACGCGAGCCTGCCGCTTATTACCTCCCGCGCCTCTCGTGCGATCTGCTGCACAATGCTGGCAGCCGGCATTACATCGTTGACCAGGTTCAGCGACATCCCCGCATAAAACGGAAGTTGCTCCACGTCTCCCTCGATATAGTCGGTCGGAGTCATCACCGAATATTTGACCAAAGGAACATCGGGACCTGTGCCCTTGTATGATCCTATGGTCTGTCCTTCGCCGGGGCGCTGACCGCTCTCGGGGCGTCCAGCGTGCTCCCACTCCTCGACCAGTTTGGTTCGAATCACCCGATGAGGTGCGTGCGGCCAGCCGATATCGAAAAGCTCAGTGTGGATTGTCTCTTCCGCCCCGGCATCAACCACGCGCTGTTTGTAGATTGTGTGCGCCGCCGACTCCCGCGAGGCGACAAACCGCGTGCCAAACACTGCGCCGTCCGCGCCGAGCGCGAGAGCAGCGGCTAGGCCGCGCCCATCGGCAAAGCCACCTGAGGCGAGCAGCGGGACATTCGGCCCGATCGCATCCCGTGCAGCGGGGACAAAAGCAAGGGTGGTAGTAGTCCCGCGGACATGGCCGCCACCCTCAACCCCCTGCACCATGATCACGTCGGCGCCTGCATCTTTTGCCGCAACCGCCTCTTCTATCGAACCGCACTGCCAGATTACCTTCATCCCGGCCTTTTTGACCGGTGGAACCTGCTCGGCGGGATCCCCCCAAAAGAAAGTGATCGCCTGTATCGGTTCCTTGAGCAGCGTGTCGACAATGCCGGCCGCGAGAAAAGGGACCAGAAGATTCACTGCCAACGGTTTCTTTGTGATCCGTCGTGCGGCGGCGATTTCGGCCTGGATTGCTTCCGGCTGGAGCCCCGCCAGCCCGATCGTGCCGAGGCCCCCGGCCTCAGATACGGCACCCGCGAGTTCGGCCAGAGCAACTCCGCCCATTCCGGCCGAGACAATCGGGTACTCGATACCAAACAGTTCCGTGATTCGAGTTTTGAACATTGACGCCTTTCTCTCTTCGGAGCTGGCGGTTAAGTTATAACTCAGATGCACCTTTGCCGCGCCAATTGCAAATGGAACCGATCGAGCTTCATGGCACGATCTCCGGCAAGCTGGCTTCTTCAGATTGGAACTCGGTGACAGCGTTGGGTCGTAACGCCAACGCGAGCAGAATGGCGTGATCCGTGAGGCCCATCGGCCGTTGTCGTCAGAGACGGGGTTCGGCCAGTCCGCGCCCCGGGCATCACTCCATCGTCACCGCAGCGCAAACACCATCAGCGTTCCACCGAGTTGGGGGCTGTGTGAGCGACACGCCGAGGGCCATCGCTCCGAGACCTTCCTTCGACTTCGTCAGTCCAAAAGCTAGATAAAACGTCCATCCAGCCCCCTAAGTTTCCACTCATTTCAGAGAATCGCGCGATGCTCGCGCGTGCGCGCGCGATTCTCGATCGCGTAGGGACCCGGAGAGCGCCACATCGGACGCTAATCGCGAGAGAATTCGCCAAATCCTATCCCGGCGCGATTTTGCTAGGCCCCACCGCGCACCCAGACGAGGGCCCGGTGCGATCGGTTATGGCCGGATTGTCCGGCAGTTTTGTGGCTCTCATACCTCAAGGGAGAACCTCTGGCAAAACGCTCGACGCGTCGGTTCCTGGTGCGTGATCGATTACCAGCTTTTCGGCCCCGCCCTTCGCGGTAGCCGAGGGTGAGCCGGAAAGCTGTTCGGGTTTTGGGTCAGCCTCGGCCAGCGGGCAACTTCGTCGAGCCATCCCTAAAAGCAACTTGGTTCGGCTGCCGGAAGAAAGACGCCCATTGCGCAAGAGATCTCATCAATTACCGCGCTGCAGGGGAAAGAGGGTCCGCTCCGCCTGGGAGAGCGAGTTGAAAATCGTTTCGGCGTCCGGGGCCGCAATCAACGCGGCAGTCGCCTCGGGCCGCGCAAGCAACTGCGCCATCTTGGCCAGCCAGGGAAGGTGTAACTCGTGGAACTTAAGTCCAAGGACAAAGAACAGATGCGTCGGTCTACCATCCAGCGCGTCGAAATCGACGCCGCGACGCGAGCGACCGAGGACCATGAAAGGGCGAACCACCTGCTCAGGGTGGCGGTTCATGGTGTGCAGGAAGGCGACGCCATTGCCCACCGCGCTCGGCATTATGTTCTCGCGTTCGATGAGCGCTCCAACGAACCAATTCTTATCCCGGACTAGGCCAAGGCGGCTGGCAACGGCCGCAAGCTCCTCAATCACTCCGATCCCGGTGGTCCCTTCCAGTTCCGGGACGATATGACTCGGCTGGAAACAGCTCGCAAGGTCGAGCATCCGGCGCGGAATTCGATTGCGATGGTCGAGCTCGACATGCTGCGGAGCCACGCCCAGCATCTGATCGTCAAGCCAAGCGTCCAGCATGGCTTTACGAAAGCGCCATTGATTTCCAATCTTGACGCCGGGCAGCGCGCCCTCGGACACCAGCTTCAGAACCGTGCGTTCGTTCACGCTCAGGTAGGCAGCGACCTGACGGGCAGTCATCAGTCGATCCGCCGGTTCGAGCGGTCGTGTCGTAGTTTTACGCGAAATGTTTGACACGTTCGCTAGATTACGGAAAAATGCTTTCGACTACAACGAATTACGTTATGGCGAAACGATATACGAAGCGGGTTCAAGAACCCCGTTTCCCAGACATCCCCGTTCGAAAAGCCGAACCTCTTGAATTGACCGTCTCGAAGCCTCTGCGCCTGCAAAAGACGCTGTGGCCTCAAAATGATGCAGTGGGCCGGAACTTCTGTTTTCACCCCATTGATGGCCTTGGTTGAGCGTGGCGTTGAGCAGTCAGTTTGCGCTTCGCCTGACGCACGCCCGCAAGTGCATGGACCGCGCGGTAAACAAGCCGCGGGCATTGATGATGACGTTCGCGTCGGCGCCGTCGGCTTCGAGACGAACTTGCGACAAGCATCACCTCACGCTTGATTTGGCCTATAACTGCTTCACTTCCGTAGTGCGCCCCGTTCTCTCTGTGCATTTGCCGAGTTCGGACAAGAGCTGAATTTCCTTGTTGACGTTGCCGCCACTGGAAAAGCCACGCGCGACCGGCGCGGCGCATCGTAAAGAGTTGTCTTCGTGCAATTGAAGATTCGTGAAGTATCGAAACTGCTTAAGGTTTCTGAAAAAAAGGTGAACGAATGGATTCGGCGTGGAATCCTGCGGGCCGATTGCGTCAACGATCAATACCAACTGCATCGCAGCGACTTGCTCGAGCGGACTTCGTCCCGCGAGATCAATATCCGCGCGGAGATTTTTTTTCGGTCCGACCCCGTCAGTATGAAGACACTCTCCCTGGTCGACGCCCTGCGCGACGGCGGTATCTTTCACCGGTTGCGTGGCGGGGATAAGCGGGCGGTAGTGCGGAGCATAGTCGACACGCTTGCTCTGCCACCGAATTTCGACCGCGAATACGTCGCGCAGATTTTGCTCGCGCGTGAGGCGCTGGGTTCGACGGCGATAGGGGAAGGGATCGCCATACCGCACGTTCGGCGGCCTCTTCTCCTTAACGGCTCACGCGCGTCGATTTCGCTATGCTTTCTGGAGCATCCCGTTGATTTTGGCGCGCTCGACGGCAAGCCGGTATTTGCAGTTTTCCTTCTAATTAGTCCCACCGCACGCACGCATTTGCATCTGCTTTCGCGCCTGTCCTTTGCGCTCCATGATTCGGAATTGAAGACGGCGTTGGCTCGCCGGGCATCGTCTGCGGAAATTCTTGCTGAATTTCAGAGGGTGGAAGATGCGATTGGGGGCGCGAGAGCAGATGAACGAGTCTGAATCATGACCACGCTGTTGGTGTCGCTTCTTTTCTTTGCCGCAGGCGCAGCGGCATCCCTGATCTGTGCGAACCGGGGACGCTGGCAGACTTTTCTCGGCGCCGGCGGCATCATTCTGGGATGCGCATGCGGGATCGTCCCTGCGGTGCAGGTGGCGCTGGGAGCATCCGCGCAGTCCCTACGGATGGCGTGGGATGTGCCGTACGGCAGCTTGTACCTGCAACTGGATGCGCTCTCCGCGTTCTTTCTCCTGCCGATTTTTTTGATATCCGCACTTGCCGCAGTTTATGGCGCCGAATACCTGGAAGCTTACCGCGGCAGGAAAGCGCTCGCACCGCCGTGGTTCTTTCTGAATGCGCTCACCGCGAGCATGGTAGTGGTCGTCCTGGCCCGCAACGCGGTTCTGTTTCTCATGGCTTGGGAAACAATGGCGCTCTCATCCTTTTTTCTGGTTACTTTCGAAGACGAAAAGGAAAGTACACGGCAAGCAGGATGGACTTACCTTGTGGCTAGTCACATCGGCACAGCGTTTCTCCTCGTGCTCTTCGTGCTGCTCGGCAAGGAAAATGGTTCGCTGGATTTCAATCGCTTCACTGCGTCGTCAGGTGCAGGGCTTCTGTTTGTTCTTGCACTTGTGGGATTTGGCACTAAGGCGGGTTTCGTCCCGTTGCACGTCTGGCTGCCCGAGGCGCATCCTGCCGCGCCCAGTCATGTCTCCGCTGTGATGTCGGCGGTCATGATCAAGACTGGCATTTACGGCCTGATTCGCATTCTCACTTTGCTGGGTCCACCTCAGGCATGGTGGGGATGGGTGCTATGCGCGGTCGGGTTGACGTCGGGTATCCCTGGTGTCCTGCTCGCGCTTGCGCAGCACGATCTCAAGCGCCTTCTGGCCTATCACAGTGTAGAGAACATCGGCATTATCGCGCTGGGTCTCGGTGTCGGGATTGTCGGATTGAGCGTCGGTGCACCTTTCATAGCGGTCGTCGGTTTCGCCGGGGCGATGCTTCATGTTCTGAATCACGCGCTGTTCAAAGGATTGCTCTTTTTCGGCGCTGGAAACGTGGCCCACTGCGCGCATACGCGCGAGATGGATCACCTCGGAGGTCTTGTGCGCCGTATGCCCGGCACCAGCGCAACGTTCCTGATCGGGGCCGCCGCTATTTCGGGCCTGCCTCCGCTAAATGGCTTCGTCAGCGAGTTCTTGATTTATCTGGCGAGCTTCAGAGGAACCATCTCGCTCGAGGGTTCTGGCAGCATTCCGATGCTTGCGACGATCTCGGGGCTCGCCTTGATCGGAGGTCTGGCGGTGGCCTGCTTTACGAAGGCATTTGGCATCGTGTTTCTGGGCGAGCCACGAACTCGGCACGGCGAGGATGCGCGCGAAGCCGGCCTCGCGATGCTGGCACCAGGATTTCTATTATCAGCCGGATGCATATTCATCGGCGTGTTCGGTTCGAACGTTGTGCGGTCAATGGGCCCGTTGATCTCCAGCGTAACCGGCCTGCCGTTAATTCCTGTTAGCCAAAATCTTGCGGAAGCCGCTTACTCGGTCGCGCGCGTTGGGTATTTCGGCGCAGTGCTGATTGGTGTTGCTACTCTGTTGAGTCTCGCACGAGCGATGGCGCTTGCACGGCGCCGCGTCGTCACAGCGGTTACTTGGGACTGTGGGTACGCACAGCCTTCGCCGCGGATGCAGTACACGGCTTCATCGTTCGCGCAGCCGCTGACGGAGTCTTTTGGGATGCTCCTGCAGGCGCGTCGAGTTCTGACCGCGCCGCAAGGACTGTTTCCGCAACGAGCGGAGTTTCATACACAGACCGATGACCCTTACCAGAGCTACATCTTTCGCCCGGTCTTTTGCG
>JAKAVX010000024.1:10575-12900 GCA_021827465.1 Deltaproteobacteria bacterium
GGATGGCTTATTTCCGGCCACTGCAGCAAGGAAGGGTGCAGCTCTACGTGCTGTATATTGCCGTCACGCTTGTCGTACTACTGCTCTGGCAGATCGTCTGAATCATGGTTTCGGGATCGTTGATTCCGCTGATCCTGGCGGCGCTTCTCGCTCCGCTGGCGCACGCGGTAATCGCTCGGACAAAGTCGATCATAGCGGGGCGTGTGGGGCAGCCGCTTGTGCAGCCCTACCGCGACCTGTGGAAGCTGGTCCGCAAAGGCGCCGTCTATAGTCGTACCACATCGTGGGTTTTCCGGATGGGTCCGACGGTCGGGCTCGCGTCCATCATGCTTGCCGTAGCGCTCATCCCGTTCGGCGGATTTCCGGCGCTTTTGCGATTTTCAGGCGACTTTGTCCTGGTCGCATATCTGATGGCCCTGGGCCGCTTCTTCGCGGTCGTCGCGGCGCTCGACACGGGGTCAAGCTTCGAGGGAATGGGCGCAAGCCGTGAGGTGACGTTCTCCGCATTCGCCGAACCGGCCTTTTTTCTGACCCTGGCAGCGCTGGTCAGGCAGACCGGACATCTGTCACTCACTCTCGTGCTGTCAGCGGTATCGACCCGCACCTGGATGCACGCGGCCCCGATGCTCAGTCTCACGCTCGCCGCGCTCAGCATCGTTTTCCTCGCGGAGAACGCGCGGATTCCGGTCGACGATCCGACCACCCATCTTGAACTCACAATGATTCACGAAGTGATGGTGCTTGATCACAGCGGTCCCGACCTGGCGATGATTCACTACGGCGCCGCTCTGAAGATGTGGCTCCTCGGAGCGATCCTCATAAGTGTCGCAGTGCCGTGGCACTCGGGCAATCAATGGATAGACACGGGGGCCGGCTTGATCGGCATGTTGGCCGTGGCAATAGCAACCGGCGTAGTCGAATCTTCGATGGCACGCTTGCGGCTGCTCCGCGTCCCGCAGTTGTTACTTGGCGCCATCGTCTTGTCGGCCCTGGCCCTGGCGCTTGCGTCACATTGAAGTCATGAACCAGTGGATCAGTTCAGTCCTCGTTCTCCTGGTACTCACCGGGTTTATGCTCCTGGGTTCGAGCCGTCTGGCGGCTTGTATCCGCGCAATCGCAATACAGGGGATCCTGCTTGGAATTCTCGCGATCTCCATGCAGGACGGACAGTGGTCGGTTGCCGGCGTGGTCCTTCCGCTCACCAGCGCGGCGGTCAAGGGCTTCCTGCTGCCCTGGATGCTGTTTCAAGCCATGCGCGAGGCCGACACGGTGCGCGAGGTTGAGCCGCTTATCAGCTACAATCTTTCAATTATCGCGGGTGCCGCCGCTTTCGCTTTGTCGCTCTGGCTGGGGCAACGATTACAGCTTCCCATCCCGCCTCCATCGTCGCTCCTCGTGCCGGCGGCTTTTTTTACCAGCTCGGTGGGCATGATCGTGATAGTCAGCCGGCGAAAAGCTTTAACCCAAGTGCTCGGATATCTCGCTCTTGAAAATGGCGTTTACGCCTTCGGCGCCGCCGTCGCTCTTCGACTGCCGGTTCTCGTGGAACTCGGCATTTTGCTCGACGTCTTCGTGGGAGTCTTCGTGATGGGCATTGCCATATTTCATATCAGCCGGGAGTTCGATCATATCGACACGGATAAACTGGCAGCTCTGACCGATCAACTTCGATGATTACGCTGCTCGTTCTGATACCGACTTTCGCTGGGATTTTGGCGTTTGTCGTAAAATCCGATCGGCAACGACGGATTCTCCTGCTGTCCGTCGCCGTGGCACACACCGCGCTCAGTCTGACGACCTGGGTTGTGTTACCCGCGCCGGCATTGCGCGGCTGGCTGGCCGAAGATGCCCTGGGAAGACTCATTGAGACCCTGACCAGCGTTCTGTTCCTGGCTGCCAGTTTTTACGCCGTGGCCTATCTTCGTGAGGAACGGGACCGGCAGCATACCGATTTCGAGGAAGGATTTTTCTTTTCCAACGCTCGAGAGGCGAGCTTCACCGGCTGTCTCCTCCTCTTTCTGGCCGCGATGACCCTGGTCACCGTCAGTCAGCAGCTCGCGCTGCTGTGGGTCGCGGTTGAGGCCACGACGCTGGCGAGCGCTCCGCTGATTTACTTTCATCGGCATCACCGATCGCTGGAAGCGACCTGGAAGTATCTGCTTATCTGTTCGGTTGGAATTGCGCTGGCGCTGTTGGGAATTTTCTTCCTGGCCGTGGCAGCCACAAATTCGGATGGTTCCGCCATCTCGCTCGTCGTGCAGGATCTCCGTTTGAACGCTCGCCATCTGAACGTCCCGTGGTTCAAGGCCGCTTTCGTGCTGCTCC
>JAKAVX010000025.1 GCA_021827465.1 Deltaproteobacteria bacterium
GTCTCCACGGCCATCGCCTCGATCCCGACTCCGCCCACGCGCGACGCGGTCCACGTGAAGTAGCTGTCGATCAAATCCTTTTCGAGGCCAATCGCCTCGAAGATCTGTGCGCCGCGGTAACTCTGGATGGTCGAGATGCCCATCTTGGAGGCGACCTTGATCAGGCTCTTGGTAACGGCCTTTACGAAATTGTGGACCGCCTCGTCCGGATCGATATCGCTCAGCCGTCCGTCGCGGATCATTTCGGCGAGCGTTGAGTATGCAAGATAGGGGTTGACCGCGCCTGCGCCGTAGCCAATCAGCAGGCAGAAGTGCATCGCCTCGCGCGGCTCGCCCGACTCGACGACGAGTCCCGCACGGGTGCGGGTGCCCTCGCGCACAAGATGGTGATGTACGCCGGCGCTCGCCAACAGTATCGGAAGCGCGGCATGCTCGGCGTCAATTCCGCGGTCGGAGAGAACAATAATCGTGTAGCCGTTCGCGATCGCTTCGGAAGCCTCGCGGCAGAGCCTGTCGAGCGCCGCCCGCATCCCGGCCGCGCCCTCGTTGACCAGATACAGCGTCGCAAGCGTGATCGCGCGCAGCCCGGGACGGTCAAGGCTCTTTATCGCGACCATCTCCTCGTTGGTCAGAACGGGAGCTTTGAGCCTCAGCTGACGGCAGTGGAGCGGACTTTCCTCGAACAGGTTCTGCTCCGCGCCGATCGTGGTCTCGGCGGAGGTGATCATCTCCTCGCGGATCGGATCAATGGGCGGATTGGTGACCTGCGCGAACAATTGCTTGAAGTAGTTGAACAGCGGCTGTGGACGCTGTGAGAGCACCGCGAGCGGCGTATCATTGCCCATCGAGCCGACCGGCTCCTGCGCATTGACCGCCATCGGCGCAAGGATCACCTTGAGATCCTCGAGCGAGTAGCCGAGCGTCTGCTGAAGCTTGAGAAGCTCCATCCCCTGGAACTCGTCCACGGGCGCAACCAAGGAAGGTCTAGGAAGCTCTTCGAGGCCGACCAGGTTTTCGTCGAGCCATTTGCGGTACGGCTGGCGCGCCCCCATCGACGCCTTTATCTCCTCGTCCTGGACGATCCGTCCAAGCGAGGTGTCGACCAGAAACATCCTGCCCGGCTGGAGGCGGCCTTTGAGTGCGACGTTCTCGGGCGGAATCTCCAGCACGCCCGTCTCCGAAGCCATCACGACCAGCCCGTCCTTGGTCACCAGGTAGCGCGACGGGCGCAGTCCGTTGCGATCGAGCACGGCGCCTATCCGCACGCCGTCGGTAAACGCTATCGAGGCCGGGCCGTCCCACGGCTCCATCATGCAAGAATGGAACTGGTAAAACGCGCGCTTGCCGTCGTCCATCTGGCGATCGTTCTGCCAAGCCTCCGGGATCATCATCATAACCGCGTGCGGCAGCGAACGGCCGGTACGAACCAGCAGCTCCAGGCAGTTGTCGAACTTGCCCGAGTCGGTCTGGGTGGATTCGACTATGGGCGCGAGCTTGTGGATGTCGTCGCCGAACAGCGGCGAGGAGAACATCTTCTCGCGCGCGTGCATCCAGTTCTCATTGCCGCGCAGCGTGTTGATTTCGCCGTTGTGGGCGATAAAGCGAAAAGGATGCGCGCGGTCCCAGCTCGGGAACGTGTTGGTCGAGAACCGCTGATGGACCATCGCAAGCGCGGTCACGACCTCCGGGTCGAGCAGGTCCGGGTAAAACTCCGGAATCTGACGCGAAATGAGCTGGCCCTTGTAAACGACCGTCACCGCGGAAAGGCTGCAGAAGTAGAAGAGCTCCGGATCGGTCAGCTCCAACGTCGCGAGCGCCTCGTGGGTGGCGCGCTTGCGGATGACGTAGAGCTTGCGCTCGAGCACGTCGTGGTTTTCGATATTGCCGCCGCGCCCGATAAAGGCCTGGCGAATCGCCGGCATCGCGCGCCGCGCGAGTTCGCCGCACGCGCTCTCGACGATAGGGACGTCGCGCCATCCGAGCAGCGTCAACCCTTCCTCGTGAATCACGCGCTCGACGATTTTCTCGCCCGCCACGCGCTTCATCCCCTCGCGCGGCAGGAACAGGAGGCCGGTTCCGTACTCGCCGCGTCCGGGAAGCTTGATGCCAAGCTTGGCGGCTTCGCGGCTGAAGAATTCGTGCGGAATCTGGAGCAGCATCCCGGCGCCGTCGCCGGTCGTCGGATCACATCCGCACGCGCCGCGATGCGTCAGGTTGTTCAGGACCTCGACGCCCTTGAGCACGATATCGTGCGAGCGTACGCCCTTGATGTTGACGACGAAGCCAACACCACAGGCGTCGCGCTCAAACTCCGGCAGGTAGAGACCTTGTGCCGCGGGGATGCTCCTCTGGTCGTGCATGGTCACACTCTTTTGCTGATGTCGGCAGGGACGGCCTTGACCGTGCGATGGCGGCGTCCGTTGCCGGGCGATTCGGGATAAGCAGCGGCCGGCACCGCAATTGACGAGCGCTCGGTATGCGTCGACAACACCACCATGGTTTCGGTTCGAGACACTCCCTCGATCGAACGGATGGCGCTTATCAAGCGCTCAAGCGACGAAGTGTTGTCCGTCTTCACTTTGAGGAGCACGGTGTGCTGACCGGTGACGTGATGACATTCGAGCACGTCGTCGAGCGCGTCGATTGTTTCTTCGAATAGTCCGATAGTCCTGGGATGAGTAATCGAGACGCCGATAAACGCGGTGACATCCTTACCCAGACGACGGGCGTCTATCGAAGCGTGATAACCGGTGATAATGCCGCTGTCTTCGAGCTTTTTAACGCGCTCGATCACCGAAGGAGAAGAAAGACCGACCTGTTCGCCGAGCTTGACCAAAGGAATCCGGCCCTGCTCTTGAAGGAGGCTCAAAATCTGGAGATCGATTGAATCCAGCTCGAGCGCTTCAGTTCCTAATTTCATAAGGCGAACCTCTGAGTGGTCCGTCGAAGATATTCTGACAATCCCGCATAGTCAAGGAAATGTTAGGGCGTTTCCTTTTCGCGACGAATTAACAACGGCCAGCCACCAGCAAACCTAATTTTTGAAGCAAGTTTAACTTCTGATGGTTACGCACGGAGCGCGGAAAATTCGACGCCCTAATATAAAACATCATTTTGTTAAGACACGCCTAATCCTGACGCCGGCGATTACAAAGCCTCGCGCACCGCTAGCGCAACCGACACGAAAGCCCAGCCATCCGCCATAAGCGGACGCCGGGTCTGTCGTGAGCCGCAAAGCCCGCCCTCATCGGGCCGGGTCTATCGAAATCCGAACTACTCGCCCTTGAACTCGGGCGCGCGCTTTTCGACGAAGGACTTCGCGCCTTCCAGGTGATCCTTCGAGGTCAGCATCAGATGCTGCCCGTGACGCTGATAGTCGAAGAAGTAAGGGAGGTTCAGGTTGAGCCCGATTCGAAGCGCTTCCTTGGCCAAACGCTGCGCCAAGGGAGCCTGCTGTGCGAGCTTTCCAGCCAGCGCCATCGTGGCTTCGCCGAGTTGCGCGTGAGGCACCACTCGGTTGACCATCCCGATTCGCTCGGCGGTGGCCGCGTCGATTATGTCGCCGGTCAGAATCAGCTCATAGGCACGCGCCAAGCCGACCAGTCGCGGCAGGACCAGCAGGCCGCCCGCTTCGGGAATCAGTCCGCGCCGGATGAACAGCTCGCCGAAGCGCGCCTGGTCCGAGCAGACCCGCATATCGCACATCAGCGCGATATCGCATCCGTAGCCCACCGCGGCGCCATTGACAGCCGCGATGGTCGGCTTGGGATAGGTAATAAGAAAGTCGAGCGCGACCGGCTGATGGGTGCGCCACTCCTCGACTTCGGTGCGCTTGGCCGGCCGCGCGTCGCGGAATTCGGGGTTGAGGAAGATCTCCTTTACGTCGTCGCCGGCGCAGAAGCCGCGTCCCGCGCCGGTTATCACCACGACGCGCACGGAGTCGTCGTGCTCGGCATCACGGAGCGCCTCGGCCATCTCGTTGTAGCTTTTAATCGTGCACGCGTTCATCGCTTGCGGACGATTGATGGTGACGGTCGCGACCGCGTCTTTCTTTTCGTACAGGATATCGCTGTAGGCCATCGCAGTTTGACTCCCCGCGCGCGCTGCGCGCTATTCGCGCCTGGATTTTCAGGTATCGCAAAGAGTTAAAAGATGCGTCAAGCGCAAACCGCCGGGAAAACGCGGGCGTTTTGGTCCTTGCTCTCCGTTATGGCCCGTATCGGCCCGGAACTCGCGCGCTAGACCTTGGGATAGGCGTCGCTGCCCATCTCGAGCGCGTCAAGGCCGGTCCATTCGACCTCGGGGATGACGCGGTTTCCGACCGTGCGCTCCACGATCAGGAAAAACAGCATCGCAAGCCCGAACACCACGACGAAGTTGACGGTAACCCCGATAAGCTGCGCCAGGAATTGGCCCACGTCGCCATAGAGAAGCCCGCGCACCGGGCCTGCGACTCCGTTCCATCCGGCGCCGTAGCTCCCGTCGGCGAAAATACCAAGCGCGAGAGCGCCCCAAAGCCCGCACGCCCCGTGCACCGCGATCGCTCCGACGGGATCGTCGATGCGCAGGTGCCGTTCGAGAACCAACACCACCGAGATCACGATCGCTCCCGCGACAAGGCCGATCAGCACCGCGGCCGCGGGCGTCACGAACGCACACGGCGCCGTGATCGCGACCAAGCCGCCGAGCAGTCCGTTGCACGCCATCGAAACGTCCGGCTTGTTGAAGCCGAACCACAAGTAAAGAAGCGCGGTGAGCGCGCCGACTGCGGAGGCGAGGATCGTATTGGCCGCGATTACGCCGATCTGGGGGTCCGAGGCGGCCAGCGTGGAACCCGTGTTGAAGCCGAACCATCCGAAGGCCAGGACCAACGTGCCCATCATCGCCATCGGCAGGTTATGCCCGGGAATTGCGCCGATCGCGCCGTCGCGCCGGAACTTTCCGATCCGCGGCCCGAGCACGATTGCTCCGGCGAGAGCGGTCACGCCGCCGGTCATGTGCACCACGGACGAGCCGGCGAAATCGACCACTCCATGCCCAAGTCCCGCCACCACTCCCAGTTGCGAAAGCCATCCCCCGCCCCATACCCAGTTGCCGTAGAGCGGGTAGAGAAACATCGACATGAACAGCCCGTAAATGAAGAACGCGGAGAACTTCCATCGCTCCGCCATCGCGCCGGTCGGGATGGTTGCGGCGGTGTCCATGAACATCACCGCGAACACGAACATCGCAAGGCTCGCCGGGTCGTGGCTGACGCTCAGCAGCGCGAACTTGCTGGCGCCGATAAGGCCCATCGGATGGCCACCGATGTTGAGCGAGAGTTCGTGATGGCCGATGCCGGAGGCGCCCAGCGAGGGCCATCTGCTCACTCCGCCCATCATCAGGCCATATCCGGTGAGCCAGAAGCCGACCACACCGATCGGGTAGATGATGAAGTTCATCGCCATCGTGTTGACCGCGTTCTTGGCGCGCGTAAACCCGGTTTCGAGCATCGCGAATCCGAGCTGCATGAACATCACCAGGAAGCCGCCGATCAGCACCCAGGCGAGGTTGAGCGACTGGTCGAAGCGCGGCGCGGATACCACCGCGGCGTTGCGCGCGTATGCGATCGCCGGCGCGGCAGCGACAAGGACGAGTGCCGCGAGCGCAAGTGAAAGAACCCGACAAGCACGCCCGGGGCGCATCACTTCACCTCCCCTCGATACGACTTTCGCGGCTGGGATGGCTTGACCGGATAACGATTCGCAAGCCAGATGAGAAAGGCAAAAATCGCAATCAACGACAGAAAAAACGCCCCAAACGCGAGCCTGCCGCGGATACGCTGCCATCTGAGGCTGCGCGGATGAAGCACGCGCGCGCGTCCCTCGATCTTGACGCGCGAAGGGTCGCGCAGGTCCTCGAGCATCGCGGCCGCGCTCGGATAACGGTTTCGCGGCACCCGCTCGATTGCGTGCAGGATTATCTCCTCGAGATGGGGATCGATATCGGGACGAAACGCGCTCGGCGGCTGCGGATCCTCGCCGGTCTTCGCCCGCATCATCGTGTACACGTTCGATCCCGAGTACGGGAGCGCCCCGGTGAGCATCTCGAACATGATCACGCCAAGCGAGTAGATATCGGTGCGCAAGTCGCCGCGCCGTCCGCTGACCTGCTCGGGCGCCATGTAGTCGGGCGTGCCGATAGTCGAGGACAGACCCGACCAGGTAAGCCGGCGCGCGGATTCGTCGAGGGCGATACCGAAGTCCATGATCTTGACCTGGCCCTCGGCGGTCACGAGCACGTTCTCGGGCTTGATATCGCGATGCACAACGCCCTGGCTGTGCATGTAAACCAGCGCCTCGCAAATCTGGCGCGTGAGATCGAGCGCCTTTTCCGTGGGAAGCGGGCGATGGTCGCGCAGGAGGGTGCGCAACGAAATGCCGTCCACGTACTCCATCGCAATATACATGCGGCTTTTGCGTTCGGGCGTGAGCACCTTGATGATGTTCGGATGATCGAGGCGCCGGCCGACTTCCTCCTCGCGCTGGAAGCGCGCGTAAAAGACGACGTCGCTTTCGAACTGAAGGTAGGGAACCTTGATCGCGACCGTGCCGCCGCTCGTGCGATCTACGGCCTTGAAAATCGAGGCCATTCCGCTGCGCGCGATCAGTTCGGTAAGCTCGTACTGATCGAGGTGTTCGCCGACGCTGACCTCGTGCATTTGGTTGATGCTCGCGTTCGCGAAATTATCATCCGCCGTGAACTGCGATCAATCGAGGTTGGGCCACGTCGTCGCCCGATGCGCCCCGAAAGGCAGGTTCATGCGGTCCCCCTCGCGAAGGTCAAAGGAAACCATCCGTCACGCATTGCGCGCGAACAGGTTCTTCAACCGCTCGCGCCATCCCACAGCCGTCTTTTGCCCCCCTGCCGGATCGGACAGCATTTTGAACACCGCGACGGTCAGGTTGTCCGCGGTCCCGCGCCGATTTGCTTCATCCACGAGTTCGCGACACGCCTTTGCGGCCGTGGATTCCCGGGCGATCTCCGCAATTTCGCGATCTTCGAGGACGTTGTAAAGCCCGTCGCTGCACAGCACAACCGTATCGCCGCGGCTGAGCGTCATCGCGATCCGATCGACCGAAACTATAAGGTCGCGGCCCACGGTTCGCAGCAAAACCGAGCGCTCGGGATGGGTCCGGGCGCGCGCCTCGCTCATCAGGCCCATCCGCACCCGATCAGCAACCATCGTGTGGTCTTTGCTAATCTGCGTAATCGCGTGGCCATACACCACGTACAGCCGGCAATCGCCCACGTGAGCCGCGTTCAGCGCTCCGCGCTCGATGGACACCGCGGTCAAGGTCGTCGCCATCCGGCGCAACTCGGGAATCGCCAGCGTGCGGTTGTGGATCTCGATGTTGGCATTCTGGAAGGCGCGATGGAGCCGCTTGGCGGGACCCCATTCGGGCGGACTCTCCCGATAGCATTTGAGTGTTACTTCAACCGCCATCGCGCTTGCGACTTCGCCGCCCTCGTAGCCGCCTACGCCGTCCGCGATCGCGAAAATCGCGTTTTCCGGCCCTTCGACGAAACTGGCGCAACTGTCCTCGTTGTCCGGACGGTCGGTCCCTGGGTCGGAAAGCGTCGCGAGATCGAACCCTGGCGACTGAAGCGGTTCCCCATTATGCATTTCGGTTGAGCGGTCGGTTTCGGAGTTATGATTCCCGCCCAAAGCGCCCTCCACGCAAACGGAAAAAGGGCGGACCGTATTGTGCGGTCCGCCCTGGACTGTTTGCCGCCGAATCAACCCATCGCGGCCGGTTTGGTGATCAGTATCGTCTCCTTGCCTTGGCGCCGCGAGTTGCGCACGAAGTAGATCGCTCCGTAGATGCCCCAAACCACCGAGATCGCGACGGCGAGCAGCGGTTCCTTGGCGCTGCCGAGGCCTTCCAGCGGCCCGATGACGTAAAACGCGAGGCATGCGAAGTTGGCTACCGCGCCGAAGACCGGCACCACCATATGGCGGAAGCCAGAGAACTCATGATGCTCACGGAAGGCCACGATGCAGACGATATTGGTCAGTCCGTAGAGCACGAAGGTACCGAAGTTCGAGAGCAGCGTAATCAGCAAAAGCCCGTTGGGCAGCGCTGAAAGGTACGCGTTCGAACTCATCCCGATCGAGTACCAGAAATTGTTCGGAAGTGTCGTGATGACATTGTCCGCGGGAGCTGAGCCGCCCGCGAAGTAGTACAACGCACCGTACGCACCCAGTATCGCCGAGATCGACGCCAGCGCCCAGATCGCGCGATGCGGCGTCAGCTTCTCGCCGTGCAGAAGGCCGAAGTGTTCGGGCACTTCGCTGTCACGGCCCATCGCGTAGGTCACCCGCGCGCCGGTGTTGATGCAGCTGAGCGTGGTTCCGATCAGCGCGAGGAAAACCGTCACCGCTTCCATCAGCATGAAGGCCTGGCCGTGCCCGCCCAAAAGCGCGTTGCCGATCAGCACCATCATGTCGCCGAGCGGCGCCGCTGAGCCCTTGGCCGCCGCCAGGCTGTAGGCGTTGCTCAGGAAATAGTTGGCCGCGAAGTACTCGATGAGGTAGCAGAACAGACCCTGGATCGTGAGCGAGAGCAGAACGCCGCGCGGGATGTCGCGCTTGGGATCCTTGGCTTCCTCGCCCAGCGCGGTGACGGATTCGAACCCGACCAGCAGCAGGATTGCGATCGTCGCCTGCAACATCACCCAGTCGAGCCGATGCGGCATGATGACCGAAAGCGCGCTAGCATGGGACGGATTGGCCGTGTCGCCGAATCCGTAGTGCAGCGCCGCCGGCACCGCGTTGCCCGCCGCATTGAGCGTGAGGCCCGTGGAGCCACTGGGATGGGAAACCCGGTAGGCGATCGCGAGCGCCGCGAAAAACAGCAGCGCGATGATCTGGATTCCGTTGATCGCGATGTTTACCACGGTCGAGCCGGTCACGCCGCGGAACGCGATATAGGCCACGAAGAAGGAGAAGATAACTGCGATTAACGCCATGAACACGGGACCGGGGATGCCGGGATTGATCCACGCTGGCGCTATAGTGCCGACGATGTAACCAACCATGACGCCCATCGTCGCGACCATCACGCCCGGATACACCCAATAATAGAGATGCGAAGACCATCCGATGATGAACTTCGCGATCCTGGCAAAGCGGTAGGCTCGGGTCTTCGAGAGAAACGCCTGTTCCGCGAACAGGTACGAACTGCCCGCTCCGGGATAAAGTTTCGCCAGTTCCGAGTATGATAGCGCCGTGGCGTAGGCCAGCGTCAGCGCGACGAATATGCCGGCCCACATCGCAAGCCCCGACGGAAACACGTATCCTGCCTGGAGCACAAACGTGATCCACAAGAACGCCCCCGGGGCGATCAGCGCCATCGCGTTTACCGTGACGCCCGTGAGACCGAGCGTCGGTTGCATCTTGGGCGCTTCAGTCTGTTCAGCCATCTTTCCTCCTTGACGCCAGCATTTGGATGGAGACCTTCTCCTACCAACGGTGGCGGCAAGTGCATTGCGCAAGAAAAATGCCACTGCAAAATGCCTGATTTAGGCTGATTGTTGGCGAAACAGATGCCCAATGCGTCGGCATACGCTTGTCAGGAAGGCATCAAGACTCGACGAAAGCCGAATGAGGGGTTCTTATTGAGGTCGCGCGGAGAACGCGAGCGGAAAGATCAAACGAGACGGAAATCAGCCTGTAAAAACAAGGCACCGAACTCGGCGCGATACCTAGTCCGGCGCTTTTCAACTCAAATTCGATTCTATTTCGTGTCGCTACTTCCGTCGCCTGAAGAGCAACCACACCGCGGCCGCAACGGTCCCGACCGCTAACGGGATCGGTGGCGTCTGAAAGCACAGCGTCATGATGACCGCCGCTGTGATCGTCGCACCAAGGGTCAGCGCGGCGTAACGCGCGTCACTCATAAATTTCCTCAGCGGCGTTGCCGGCGAACCGATTGAAAGCAGCGATGCGGATGCCATCAGCACTGGACGAATTTGTGGCGCAATCGCCGCCCACGATGCGCGCGTGCCGGGCACCCACCCGTCAAACGGTCATCGGACGGAGCCAATCCGAACGATTGGAGAAAAAAGACACCAAGCGCTACGAATCGCGCGCCTGACTCAGTGGAACACCCAGCGCGACCATCAGCAGCGGGCTCTTGCCGGCCGCGTGCGGCTCGAAGAATTTCGTAGTGTCGTCGTCGTAAAACGTGAGCCCGGTCGCACCGCGGCCGAGCGCGTAAGCGGCAAGATAAGCCCGCCCGCCGAGAATTCCGGCTTCCAGATGCGCGTCGCGGTAACCGCGATTTCCGAGCGCGGCGAGAACGCTCTCGAGATCCGCCATGAACACTATCAGCGCCGCACAATCGGAGCCGAGCGGTTGTTCGAGGCAGAGGTATCCGGCTTCGCCGCGAAACTCGCCCTTCTTCAGAAGCTCGAACGCTTTCGAATCGCGCCGGTAATAGTACGTTCCCGGCTCGAGACCCTCGACCGCGTTCACGATTAGGTACGTATCGGTCAGACGCGGGAAATCGACTCGCGGACGGACGCTCGACCGGGCCAGGATCGACGCAAGCTCGTCGGCGCCTATCGCTTCCATGGCAAAGACCCGCGTCGAGCCGCGCCGAAGAATCGTCTCGCCGAGGCTCATCGCGTCTTCGGGCGCGATCGTCTCGAACGCGAGCGTTGCGCCGACTGCCGCGCTCTCAACCACCGGAGTCGTCGCCGACGCGATCCGCGCCGCCGCCTCGGCGCTTGCAAGCCGCGCCTCGCGATGAAACTTCACCAGGTCGTCGTAAACGATCTCTTCACGCGACAGGCTTAGCGATTCGAGCGCAAATGGCGCGGTCTCTGGCGATACGGCGCACGGCTCCGATGAATGTCCGAGCGCGATCAGGCACGCCACGCCTTCGCGGTCGCCATCGACCCCGATCAGTTGCTCCAGTTCGGTGTCGGCGAACGCGGTCACGACTTCGGCCGGTACGTCTTCGGCCGCGGCGGCGGCAAGAAGATTGGCCAGTATCGTGCCCGCGTCCCAGAAACAGTAGCGATAGGCCCGCGCGCGGTATTTCCAGGCGCTGCGCCAGAAGATCGCGCTCATCACCAGGATCGCCCGCGCCTGTCTGAGCGACGGCCTCATCGCGGCCGCCCGCGCGATCGCCTCGCGCCAGTCGCCGCGCCTGAGCCCGCGAAGCTTAAGATCGGCAGGCGAAAAATGGTAAAGCCCCGCTTCGAGATCCTCGACCTCGCCGGCTGCGACATAGATCTCTATCGGGTAAAGCGCGCCCGCCGAGGCCGCCGCGCGGAAATGATAGTCCTCTCCGTCAACGCGTTTGCGGCGCGTCAGACCGTCGGATGAAAACAACAGGCGCGTGAGCGACTCCACGTCGATCGGGGTCTTCGCCTCCGGGTCTGCCGCCGCCGAAATCGCCGCGAGCGCCGGCTTGCCGGAGAGCGCGAGATCGCGCGGCATGGCGAAGCCTCCCGCCTCGGGATAAATCTTGTACGGCGACGGCCGATTGTCCCAATCGAGATAGTGCGGCGAGGTTCGCACGCTCGTGTACGAGTGTTTGGTTACCTCGTGGAAGAATCGCGCCGCCTGTATATGATCGTTTCCCAACATTCGTACCAGTCCGCCCGCTGCCGGCCGTGCGCGCCTCTGGCGATGATTGCGCGGCTGCGCACAAGCGCCGGCGCGCGTTATGGAAATTTCGCGCCGTGTCGGCTCACGACAGTGGAGCTTATCATCTGATCACGTTCCGCGTCTGCCGACGCCGTGCGGCGTTGCGAAAGTCCGCGCGCCGAACCGCGGGCAACACCCTCGCTTGCAGGCGCGAAGGCGAACAGCCACAGTCGTCCCGGGAGTTGCCGCCATGCCTGCGGAAATGATGGTTATCGACGCCGACGGACATATTCTCGAGCCGCCGGACCTGTGGGAAACCTACCTGGAGCCGAGGTTTCGCGATCGGGCGCTAAGGATTCGCGTCGGCGAGGATGATTACGAGTATCTCGAAATCGATCGCAAACGTTCGCGCCTTACGCGCTCGCGCTTCCTCGGTGATTTGGGCGGGATGGGGCGTGGCGTCGAGATGGCCAAGAAAATCCGCGACAAGGCGATACGTGGCGAGCTCAGGCCCGCCGACATGATCAGGATAAGACCGCGTCCCGACCAGACCTATCTTAAGGGCGCCGCGTTCGGAACGATGGATCTGAAAGAGCGGCTCCAACTGCTCGATCGCGAGGGTCTTGCCAAGGCGCTCGTCTATCCCACGCTCGGCCTGCTATGGGAGGCCGAACTTTTCGACATCGAACTGAGCCAGGCCTATTGCCGTGCGTACAATCGATGGATCGCCGACTTCTGCCGCGACTCGGGCGGACGCCTGCTTCCGGTCGCGCATCTCTCGCTCGGCGACCCCGCCGGCGCCGCAGAGGAGCTCGAGCGCTCGGTCAACGACGGATGCAAGGGCGCGTTCGTATGTCCGTTCACGATCACGCGCAAGCCCCATGGCCATCCCGACCATGACCCGGTTTTCGCGCTCGCCCAGGAGCTCGACGTTCCGCTCGCAATCCATCCGACGTTCGAGCCGATCGAGTTCAGCGTGCATCATCGGTACGACAATTTCGGATGGGCCGCCTGGTACTCGAATCTGTTCGCGTGGCAGGGCGTGCAACAGGCGTTCGCAACGCTCTTCCAGTTCGGCGTGTTCGATCGTTTTCCGAAGCTGCGCATCGTCGTGCTTGAGTCAGGCGCGGGATGGATCGGACATTTCCTCGATCGCGCCGACGCAATCTATTCGGGCACCTCGCTCGGCGCCACCGTACAGCTCAGGGAAAAGCCCTCGCACTATTTCCGCGAGCGTTGCTT
>JAKAVX010000026.1 GCA_021827465.1 Deltaproteobacteria bacterium
ATGAACCCGACGGTTTACGACCGGACCACCGTCGATATCGAGTCCGGCGACGCCGTCTTCCGCGCGACCGGCCAAGTCGTGAAGTTCGACGGCTTCATGCGGGTCTACACCGAGGGCCAGGACGAACCCGACGCCGACGGCGAAGGCCTGCTTCCGCAGCTTTCCGAAGGCGAGAGGCTCAATCTTCTCGGTTTCGACCCCGAGCAGCATTTCACTCAGCCGCCGCCGCGCTTCACCCAGGCGACGCTGATCAAGGAGCTCGAGGAGAAAGGGATCGGCCGGCCGTCCACCTACGCCTCGATCATGACCAGTATCCTGAACCGCGAGTACGTCGAGGAAGACGGAAGCAAGCGGCTTCGTCCGACCTCGCTCGGCCGCGTCGTCAGCGATCTGCTGGTGGCAGGGTTCCCCGATATTATCGAAGCCGGCTTCACCGCCAAGATGGAGCAGGAGCTCGACGAGGTCGAGGAAGGCCGCGAAAACTGGGAGCAGACGCTCAAGCGCTTCTATGCGCCCTTCAGCAAGCGCCTTGGCGAGGCCGCCAAAAAGATGCCCGAGGTCAAGCGCACGGGAATCAAGACCGACCTCAAGTGCGAGCTCGACGGCGGCGACATGGTTATCAAATGGGGCCGGAACGGCGAGTTCCTCGCCTGCTCGAACTACCCCAAGTGCACCAACACCAAGGAGTTCACCCGCGACGAGCAGGGCCAGGTGGTTATCGTCGCCCGCGCCGAGACCCCGGTCGAGACCACCGACGAAGTGTGCGAAAAATGCGGCCGTCCAATGGTGCGGCGGCGCTCGCGCTTCGGCGAGTTCCTCGGATGCTCGGGGTACCCGGAATGCGACGGTATTAAGCGGCTCAAGGCCGAGCCGGTCAAGACCGGCGTCGCCTGCCCCGACTGCAAGGAAGGCGAAATCCTCGAACGGCGCAGCCGGCGCGGCAAGCTGTTCTACGGATGCGGCCGGTATCCGAAGTGCAAGTTCGCAAGCTGGGACAAAGTCATCCCGCGCCCGTGCCCCACTTGCGGCTCGCCCTACCTGGTGGAAAAAGTTACCAAGCGCGAAGGCGCGCGATGGCAGTGTCCGAAGCCCGAGTGCGATTATCGCGCTCCGGCCGAGGAAACCTCGCCGCCGGGCGGCAGCGCTGAGAACCAGCCGGGCGCCTGACGGCTCCGCACGCGGCCATCCTTAAAGGTTTGACGACAGCGCGAATTTCGCGATGGATACCCCTTTTGTCAGTGTAATCGGCGCGGGACTCGCCGGAAGCGAGGCGGCGTTCCAGCTTGTCCGCCGCGGCATCCGCGTGCGGCTTTTCGAGATGCGCCCCGTTCGGATGACCGAGGCGCACAAGACCGGCCTTTTCGCGGAACTGGTCTGCTCGAACTCGCTGCGCAACGCCTCGATGGAAACCGCGGTCGGCGTGCTGAAGGAGGAGATGCGGAAACTCGGCTCTCTCGTTATCTCCGCCGCCGACGGCTCGCGCGTTCCGGCAGGAGCGGCGCTCGCGGTCGATCGCGACGCCTTCGCAGGCGCAATCACGCGCGCGCTCGAAAGCGACCTGCGCGTCGAGATAGTCCGCGAGGAAGCGACCGCGATTCCCGACGGTCCCACGATTATCGCGACCGGACCGCTTACCAGCGCCGCGCTCGGCGCCGGACTGGAGCGGCTTATCGGCCCGCGAAACCTGTACTTCTATGACGCGATCGCGCCTATCATCACCCGCGACTCGCTCGACATGACGCGCGCGTTCTTCGCTTCGCGCTACGGCAAGGGCGGCGACGACTATATCAACTGCCCGATGGACGAGGGCGAGTACGACGCGTTCGTCGACGCAGTGCTCACGGCGGAAAAAGTCGCGCTCCATCCCTTCGAGAAGCCTGTCTATTTCGAAGGATGCATGCCGATCGAAGAGATGGCGCGCCGCGGACGGCATACGCTCGCCTTCGGCCCGATGAAACCGGTGGGAATTATCGACCCGCAAACCGGGCGGCGGCCGTTCGCAGTCGTTCAACTGCGCCAGGACGACAGCGATGGCCGGCTTTACAACATCGTCGGCTTCCAGACCAAGATGACCTACCCGGAGCAGCGCCGCGTACTGCGCATGATTCCCGGCCTGGAGCATGCGGAGTTCGTGCGCCTCGGCTCGCTCCATCGCAACACCTTTATCGATTCCCCGCGCCTGCTCCGCCCGACGCTTCAGTTGCGCTCGCGCGACGATCTTTTCCTCGCAGGGCAGATGATCGGCGTCGAGGGATACGTCGAGTCGGCCGCGATGGGCCTTCTCGCGGCGATTAACGCCGCCCGTCTGGTTACGGGAGGCGCGATTCCGGTTCCTCCGCGCGAAACTGCGCTCGGCTCGCTGGTCGCCTACGTCACCGATCCGGCGCGCACGAATTTCCAGCCGATGAACGCGAACTACGGCCTGATGCCCGAGCCGGAGAGCCGGATGCGCGGGCGGGAAAAGAAAATCCGCATCGGCGAGCGAGCGCTCGAATCGCTCGATCGATGGATCGCCGAGAGCGCGATCGAGCCGTGCGCGCCCGTTTCCGCCCCGACCGGCATATCGCGCCCGCCTGCACATCCCTCGGAGATGCGGTGAAGCTCGCCGCGTTCGATATCGGCACCAACACGGTCCTGATGCTCGCGGTCGAGGTATCGCCCGACCGGAACGTCCACCGGATTCTCGATTTCGCCAGGATCACGCGGCTTGGCCGCGGCGTCGACAAGAACGGCGCGCTCGATCCAGAGGCCGCGCGCCGCACGATCGACGCGATCGCGGACTTCGCCGACGCGGCGCGCAAGGCGGGCGCGGAAAAATTCGTCGCGGTCGCAACCAGCGCACTTCGCGACGCGCGTGACGGCGAATCCTTTATCGCCGAGGTCAAAAGCCTGACCGGCGTCACCCTCGAAGTAATCTCGGGACGCACCGAGGCCGAACTGTCCCGTCTTGCGGTCCTGCGCGGGCTGCCGATCGATCCCGCCGCGCGCCTTCTTATCGTCGATATCGGCGGCGGCTCGACCGAACTCATCCGATGCGAGCGCGGGCGGGAACTCGCGACGGTTAGTCTCCAGATGGGCTCGGTCCGGCTCACCGAGCGAATCGTGCATAGCGATCCGCCGTCGCCCGGCGATATCGAGCGCCTCCGCGACGAGATCGACCGCGCGCTCGCCGGGACGGAATGGGATTTCACGCCCGAGATCCTGGTCGGAATCGCCGGAACCGTAACCACCGTATGCGCGGTCGCGCTCGGACTCGAAGCCTACGATCCCGCCCGGGTCCACGGTCATGCGCTCTCGCGCGAGGAAGTCTCGCGAACCCTCGGCCGCTTCGGAGAATTGCCGCTTGCCGAGCGGCGCAAACTCAAGGGGATCGAGGAAGGACGCGCCGACGTGATCTTCGCGGGCACGATGATCCTCGACCGCGTGATTGAGCGCTTCAAAGTCCCGAGTGTGGTGGTGAGCGATCAGGGCGTGAGATGGGGCCTGGTGTGGCGCGAGGTCGACCGCCTCAGCCACGGGTGACCGAGCGAGCCCTCATTCCAGGAAGCGCCGCTAGTGTACAAGTGTGAGGCGATCCGAATACAGGGGGCCCTGGCGACTTCCCCATGAGACCAAATCGCGCGCCCGACTTTTACATGGCTTCGGGCGACAGCCTCGTGCTCGCGGACGCACGCGCCTGCTGGCGAGTGGCTCACCTTAGGACGAAAAAAGGGGACGACCTGCTCGCGATCAGGGTCGATCCGCCTATCCCGGGCGAGACCTATGGCGTCGAGCATCCGATGGACCTGCTTGTCGTCGCGCCTCACTTCCAGGGCGACTCGCTGTTCCCGATAAATACCTTTCCGGCGCGGTGCCTGCCGGTTTACGTGCTACGGCCGAAGATCGACGATTGGCGGCAAAAGGACGTCCTTGAAAGCGGCGACTGCGAGCTCATAGCGTGGGCGGAACTATATCCGTCCGAGCGCGAGGCGCGCGCAAAGCTAACCTACGCGCAGGCGCAGAAACTCGGCCGCACGATCTGAAGCGGCGACGGAGCGCACACGATGCGCCTTCGCGCGATAGCAGTAGTTCGATCCAGTAAACTGAGCCGCGCTTGAAAAGCCTGCCCGTCGTCTCCTTGGCGTTCTTGCCGGCAAAATCGATTCAATCGCGCCTTTCCGCGGAGTTTTCGGCCTACTCTTCATCTACGTCTTCAAAGCCCGGTGGAAGCGTGGACTCGTGCTCCCGACGCGGCACGGATTGGCGACTTCGCAGACGTTCGACCAGACCGGACCCCATCGAAGTAAGTTCCTGAGGGAGTTTGTTTATAGCGTCGTCCTCGAAGCTTAGATTCAAGTAGTCCAGGGCAAGAGCGGCCACGGCTTCGCCCTGGTGGAAGTCGCGCTTTCTTTTCAGTGGGTCGCGAGTTGGGTTGGATGACAGCCAGATTTTGTGCAGCGCAAAGACACGGGGGTCGGGGACGACGAATCTCACCGGGTAACCATTCTCGGCGATGACGATTTGCGTCATTCTCGGCGCGTCGGCTAACCAATCCAGCCCTTGCAGCGGTTCCGCGACGAGATCTTCATTGTGGCCGAGACTCGTGATTTTGCCGTGGTCTGAGAGCGGCGCGCGTATGAGATCAACCATAAAGCCTTTGTTATTTACCGCGCGGAATGATCGTAGGGGCTGTTTGGTTCTATTTAAGAGACCTATAAAGCCATTTCCTTTCGAAACGCGCCCAATCAGAATTTGAAAGGAAAGCCGAGCAGATGCTGTTACGGCCGCGTACTTTGCAACAGAATCTTCGCGTGTCGAAATGAAAAGCCATATTGAAATCGTTGAATCTTCGAGTATGCAGCTTACCGTCGAGCGCCGTGGACTGCTTCGTCTTGCCGCCTCGGCCACATGCGCCGCGCTGATCGGCGCGTTCGCCCCAGGCGCGGGCGCGGCTGCCCTGCCCAAGGAAGCCGGGCTATCCTTCCAACGACTTCTGCACGGAAACCCCGGTTTCCAGCCGAGAAAACCCGCGCCGCTCCCGATCGGCGAGATTCCCGGCTTTCTAAGCAAGCGGCAGCTTGCCCAGAACTACGCCGTCTATCGCGACGCGTTCGACCGGCTGCTCGCCGCCACCAACGCGCTTTCCTCCGCGCCGCGCGACGCTGCACACCCGGCCCAATATGCCTCGCTCAGAACGCAACAGGTCGAAGCGGGCAATTCGGTACTGCTCCATGAATTCTATTTCCGAAACCTGTCGGCGCGCCCGGTCCGGGCGTCCGCCTACGTGCTGGCGAACATGACCGAGCACATGGGCACTGTCGCAGGCTGGCGCGAGGATTTCGCCGCGTGCGCGCGAGTCGCCGCGGCGTGGAGCGTCCTTGCTTACGACCCGTACGACGACCGATGGCATAACGCTGCGCTCGGCGAGACGGACGCGGGCGGATGGGTCGGCAGTAATCCGCTGGTGGTGTGCGACGTGGCAGAGCACGCGTGGTCGCTCGATTACAGGGATCGCGAGAGCTATATCGAGCGTTTTCTCGATCATATCGACTGGAACGCCGTCGCCGCGCGTTACCATGCGGTGGATCGGCATTAGCGGGTTGCGTTTTCGCACATGATTCGGTCTTGCGCGCGCGTCCGAGGGCCGATAGCAGGGTGTTGAGAAAAGCGGAAAAGGCAATCTTAATAGAGGCATGGTCTCAACAGCCTGCTAGGAAAGCGGATGGAGCTGTCCAGCGATGACCAAGGCGGAACTGATCGAGTCGGTGGCGCGCACCGTTCACCAACCCAAGAAAACCGTCGCCCGAACCATAGAGGTGGCCTTCCAGCAGATCGCCCGATCGATCCGCAAGGAGAAGCGCTTCTGGGTCCCCGGCTTCGGAACCTTCTCGGTGCGCCGGCGCCGCGCGAGGGCGGGTTTCAACCCGCGCACCAACGCCAAAATGACTATCCCGTCCGCTCGCACGGTCGGCTTCCGGCCGTCGCCCAAGCTGAAGAAGAGTCTCTGAGAAGCTCGGCCGCCGCGCCGGCTTTCGCGCCCGCGATCACATGAAGCCCCGGATCCTTGCTATCGTCGCGCTTGCGCTCGTCGCCGGCGCGTATTTGCGCTTCGCCAATCTCGGCCGCCGCGAGCTGTCCGACGACGAGGCCGCGTCGTGGGCCTCGGCTGAGGCGCCGACGCTCGCCGTCGTAGTCCGCCGCGAACTCCGTCTTCAGGTCGGAAAGCTCCCGATCCATGACGTGATGCTGCACGAGTGGATGGACGCGTTCGGCGAGAGCGTGGCCGCGATGCGCTCGTTGTCGGCGGCGCTCGGCACGCTTGGGATCCTGGCGATGTTCTTCGCGGCGAAAGAGACGCTTCTGACCAGTCCCGGAGAAAACCGCTTCTCCGGCAACGAAGTGGCGATGGCGGCCGGGCTCTCGGCGATGCTGCTCGCGGTGAGTCTGGTCACGATCAAGTACTCGCGCGAGGCACGGATGTACTCGCTGCTGCCGCTGCTCGCGATGATCCAGGTCGGGCTTTTTCTGCGCTCGCTCAAGGCGCCGCGATCCGCGCAACTGGTGGCGCTCGCGTTGGCAACTGCGGCGATGGTCGCAACCAATTTTCTCGGTGCGCTTCTTCCCGCCTCCGAGGTCGCATGGCTGTGCGTCCGCCCGGCGCTTGGCGAATCGCGCCCGCGCGGCGCGCGGCAATGGCTCGAATCGACGCGGCCCGGATGGCCCGGGGTCGCGGCGATGACAGCGGCGGCGTTGATTATTGCGCCGCTTCTTCCGGCCGCTCTGCTCAAAGGCGAGAAGTCCGTCAGCGCGGGCGGAATGAGATGGCTCAAAATGCCCGCGCTGTGGGAGCCGCTGGCGTTTTTCAACAAGGCCACCGGCACTTTCGCCTTCCCGGTGCTGGCCGCGCTGGCGGCGTGGGCGGTGTGGCGCGGATGGCGGCGCGGTGCGAAGGGTGCGATCGGTTTCGCGCTTGTCTGGATGTGGATACCGCCGATCGCGCTTATGCTGTTGTCGTACCTGTGGCGTCCGGTCTTTCTGGAAAGATATATCGTCTACGCCTTCCCGCCTTTCTTCCTGCTCGCGGCGCTCGGAATCGCCGAGATCGAAGGCGCAAGGATGCGCGCGCTCGCCGCCGCGCTCGTGATCGCGCTTTCGCTCGGCCACGTCTGGGAGCATTCGAGAAAGCCGCGCGACGTGCTCTGGCGAGAGGCTTCGAGCGCCGCGCTCTCGAATCTGAAGCCCGGGCAGACGATGACCGTCGTGCCCGCCTACGCGATCGACGTGGTACGCTATTACCTCGAGCCGGCCGCGCGCTCGCGCGTGGTTCGCTACAAAACCCCGGTTGCCGCCGATGCGGCTATCGTTCTGCTTCGCGACCGCGGCGTGGCACGGAGAACATCCGCGGAGGCCCGCGCCCGGTTCCCGAAACGGATCGCGGCCTTTCGCGGCGTAACGGTTCGCGCTCGCTGAGATCGCGCAAGCTGATGCGCGCGCCGAGGCTCTGGCGGATCCGTCCGCGCACGCATTATGCTGCCCGAGACTGCGAAGAGGAGATTCGATCGATGGATGGCGGGAATTTTGACCGCGACCGCTTCAAGCGCGAGCAGCGCGAGTCATGGGACGCCGCCGCGCCGGGATGGGAAAAATGGTGGCCGCTGTTCGACGCGGGCGCGCGTCACGTCGCCGAGCGGCTGGTCGAACTCGCCCATGTTGCGCCGGGCTATCGCGTGCTCGATATCGCGACCGGAACCGGCGAGCCGGCGATAACCGCCGCGCGCAAGGTCGGCCCCGGCGGCCATGTTCTCGGAATCGATCATTCGGCCGGGATGCTCGAAGTCGCGCGCAGGCGCGCCGCCGCTTTGGGACTCGGCAACGTCGAGTACCGCCAGGGCGACGCCGAATCGTTCGCCCTTGCCGCGCACTCGTTCGACGCGGCGCTGTGCCGATGGGGCCTGATGTTCGTTCCGGACCTCGACGCCGCGCTCGGCGGCGTGAAGAACGCCCTGGTAAAGGGCGGATGGTTCGCAACCGCGGTCTGGGCAACGCCGGACAAGGTGCCGATGCTCGGTATCGCGGCCGAGGCGGTTCGAAAAATCGCCCAACTGCCCGCGCCGTCGGGTCCGAGCTTCGATCCCTCGCGGCTCGGCGACACGTCGATCCTAGAAGGCGCGTTCGCACGCACCGGTTTTCGCGATATGACGATCGAGCGGATCATGGTCCCGTTCGAATTCGAGTCGGCGGAGGCTTTCCTGGAGTCGCGGCGCGATCTGTCGGCGCCGTTTCGCGCGATGCTCGCGGCGAGGCCGCCCGATGTACAGGCCCGTATCCTGGACGCGGTCGTAAGCGAGGCGCGCGAATACGCCGACGCCGAGGGCCGGGTGAGAACGTTGAACGAGTCGATCCTGTTCGCGGCGCGCGCGTAGCGGGATACCGCAGCGGTCGGTTCCCATCACGCGGGAGCCTCGCCTTCGGCGCAAGAATATGGCGAGGCCGGACCGAATGAAGCTCGAGCGCACTCTCGAATCGGTGAAATTCCTGTCGGGGCGCTTTTACGGCAACCCGCTGGCGGCGTGGGTGGCCGCCGCGGCGGTGGCGGTGCTCGTCTTCGCGGTGCTGCGCACGGCCAAAGGCGTGCTCGCAAAACGCCTCGCCCGGTTTGCCGCGAAGACGGCGACGAGAATCGACGATCTCGTCGTCGAGGTGGTGCGCGCGACCAGCACGCTATTCCTGCTGGCGCTGGCGCTGTATGCGGGTTCGCTCGCGCTCGTGCTCGGGCCGCATCCGGAGAGATTCGTTCTCGCGCTGGTGACGATCGCCTTTCTGTGGCAGGCGGGACTGTGGGGCACGCGTATCCTGGATTTCACAATCGCCGAGCTGGTCGCCTCGCGCGCGGCCGAGGGCAACGGCGGACTCGCCACGATGAAAGGCGCGGTGAGCTTCCTCGCACCCGTATCCGAAGCCTCTCGGGCGAGGAACTGAGCAACGTGCGCTTCGACCGCGCGCATTTCAAGGAGTACGGCGACTCCTCGCTCAACTTCGAGGTCGTCTACTACGTGCTCAGCCCCGACTACACGGTTTACATGGATATCCAGCAGGCGATTAACCTTGCTATCTTCCGGAAAAGCCAGGACCAGGGGATCGGTTTCGCCTTTGCGACCCGCGAGGTCTACGTGCATCAGGTGGGAGCCGCGCCGCCGGCTTCGGATCCGACCTCGCCGCCCGCGCCCGTTGAAGAATCCGCAAACACGCCCGCGCGCCGCAAGGAATAGGACTCGCGCCGCGGCTTCGCGCCGCTCGTGTCACGGGCGCGCGATGCTGCTATATGGTTGGGAAGCCGCCGGAGGTTGGGCCATGAAGCCTATAGCCTATGTCGAACGCCTGAACCGTTTCTACCAGACGCAGGGTTTTCCGCCCTACCAATGGACGGTCAACGAAACGGCGCCGATTACGCCGCTTCGAAAGCCGCTTTCCCGATGCCGGGTCGCGATGCTGACCTCGGGCGGCGTCTCGTGCGGGAACGCACCGCCCTTCAACCCGCAGGCGCGCAACGATCTTCGCCTCGACACGGTACCCTCCGACATCGACTCGGGCTTTTTCGCGATCAACGACGACTATTACAACCACTCCGACGCCGATCGCGATATCAACTGCATATTCCCGATCGACCGCCTGCGCGAGCTTGCGGCCAAAGGCGTTATCGGCGAGGTCGCGACGAACCATTACAGCGGCTTCATGGGGCGTATCTATGTCCGCGGCGCGGTGGTCAGCGAAGCCGCGCCGGCGCTCGCGCGAAAACTCAAAGAGGACGGGGTCGACGCTTTCCTCCTGGTACCCGCTTGACCGCTCGACCACCAGACCGTTGGTCTGGTCGCAAGGGTAATCGAGGAAGCGGGGATTCCGACCGTGGTGATTTCAACCGGCAGAGATTTGAGCGCGCAGGTCCTGCCGCCGCGCACCGTGTTCGTGAACTTCCCGATGGGAAATCCGTTCGGACGCCCGTTCGACGCCGCGATGCAGCGAACGATCCTGCTCGACGCGCTGCACGCGCTCGAGACGATGACTTCGGGCGGAACGCTCGTCGACCTGCCCTACGAATGGCATGAGGATTTCGCGGTGCATCTCGGCTCCGGCGCAAGAAAGTCGTCTCTTGAGCCGGCCGACTAAGCCCGCAAGCGCCACCGCGCGCAGCAGGTCACTGTTCCGTTATTCGCCGGCGCTCATCCTCGTCGCGATCGCGATCGCCGACGCCGACCGGCTGGCGGACCCGGATCTCTGGTGGCATTTGCGCGTCGGCCAAGCCGTCCTCGCTCAGGGTCATCCGCCCTGGCTGAATCTTCATTCGTACGCGGTCCCGGCCAATCCCTTCATCGACACCCAGTGGCTCGCCGAAGTGCTCATGGCCCTGGCCTACAACGCCTTGGGAGTATTCGGCCTCAAAATTCTCAAGCTGCTGTGCACGGGATCCACGATCCTGTTCCTGGCGGTCGCGATGGGTGAGACGGGAGCGCCGACGCTGGTGCAGTTCGGCGTGCTGACGGGTTCGGCGGTCGCGATGGCGTGGGTGATGGAATTCCGGCCTTTGCTTTTCACGTTCGCGTTGCTGAGCGCGATGCTCGCGATGCTGGCGCGGGAGAATCGTGGCCGGCGAACGGCGCTGTGGCTTACGATCCCGATGCTGGCGGTGTGGGCGAATCTTCACGGCGGGTTCATCATGGGCCTTGCGGCGCTCGGCGTCTTCAGTACGGTTGTCTGCGCGCGGGACGTTGTCGCCGGGCGGGGGCTCGCACGCGCATTTCGGCTTTTCGGGATTACCGCTGCGGCGGCGCTCGCGACGCTGATAACGCCGTATGGAGTGGAGACGTGGCTCGCAATCGTCCGTGCGCTTCGCAATCCCTATACGCGCGTCGTAATAAGCGAGTGGCAGTCGCTGCCGACCGCAATACTGGGGCAATGGCATTCGAGGCCGGGCGGCGTGGTTTATATCGCAATCGCCGTGATACTGTTCGCGGCGCTTGCGATTTCGCTTTGGCTCGCACCGACGGCTGACGATCTGCCGCTGGTGGCCTTCGCCGGGGTAACGATCGTTTCCGCGTACATGGCGGTTCGTAATCTGCCGATCGCGGTAATCGCGACCGCAACCCCGCTCACCCGCCATCTGGGACTCGCGGTGGCGGACTGGCGAACAAAGCGAGGCCGCCCGGCCGACCCGTCGCCGCAACGCGCAAGCCCCGGCAATCAATTGGCCATGACCGCGATTGCGATTGTGATCGCGATCGAGAGCGGCTTTTTCTCGAATCGGCTCGAATCGGGTGACACCTGCCCGGTCGGAGCGGTGCGGTTCATGAAGGAGCATCATCTGCACGGCAAGGTGCTCAACAACTTCATATGGAACGGGTATCTCATCTGGCATTTGGAGCCCGCGAGCAGGATTTTCATCGACGGCCGCTACGACTTCGCCTATCCCGTAAGCTTCATCGGTGAATACCTGCGCTTCCATTTCGCGCTTCCAGGAGGTGCGCAGGTGCTGGAGAAATATCCTCCCGATTACGTACTGATCTCTCCGCGCGAGGGCGCGTTTAAACTGATGGAGTCGCGCTCGGGATGGAAACTTATCTACCGCGACGGCCGCTCGGCCCTGTTCACCCGCGCGGACTCGCCGGCCGCGCAGCTTCCTGGTGTCCCGTTGATCGTGAACGGCAAGGCTCCTGCCTGCTACTTCCCGTGAGCGCGCGCGAGCAGGAGGTGTCCGGTGTTTCACGCGTGCGACGAAATCGCGATGCGCGCTCAGTTCGGGCCGCGCAGCCGCTCCGCCACCGGTGGCGTCAGGATATTGTGCCGGCAGGACGTCAACTTCGCGCGGCCGTCGCCGCTCGATGACTTGGCTCGCACCGCAGAGCATGGTTACCTTCATCCGGGGGCATACAATTGAGCAACGTGAGGGTTTCGCGATGAACCTCGGCTTCGCTTTCAGCACGAGAAAGACCGTCCCTTGAACCAATCGATACAGCCCGGGAGCGTTACCGCGCGCAGCAGTTCACTGTTCCGTTATTCGCCGGCCCTGGTTCTGATGGCGATCGTTATCGCCGACGCGGGTCGGCTTGCGGACCCGGATCTCTGGGGGCATCTGCGCCTCGGCCAGGCGACGCTCAGCCAGGGCCATCCGCCCTGGAGCGACATCTATTCCTACTCGGTACCGGGCCATCGGCTCATCGACCACGAATGGCTCACCGAAGTCTGCCTGGCCTGGGTCTATAACGGCTTGGGCGTGATCGGGCTCAAGATACTGAAGTTCCTGTGCACCGCGTCCACGATCGTGTTCCTTGCCGCCGCGATGGGCGCGAGCGAAGCGCCGACCCTGGTGCAGTTCGGCGTGCTGATCGCCTCGGCGGTCGCGATCATGCCGCAGATGCAGTTCCGCCCGCAGCTTTTTACGTTTGCGATGCTGAGCGCGATGCTCGCGATTCTGGCGAAGGAAAATCGCCAGCGGCGCGCGCCGCTATGGCTCGTGGTCCCGATGATGGCGGTGTGGGCGAACCTTCACGGCGGGTTCATCATGGGCCTGGCCACGCTCGGCGTCTTCAGCACGGTGTCCTGCGCGCAGGATTTTGCCGCCGGACGCGGGCTTTCGCGCGCGTGGCGGCTTTTCGGAGTCAGCGCAGCCGCGGCGCTCGCGACGCTGGTTACGCCCTACGGCGCGGGTATCTGGCTGGCGGTGCTGCGGGCGCTCGCAAATCCGTACACCGGCAAGGTGGTGATGGACTGGCAGTCGCTGCCGATAGCCATACTGGGGCAATGGTATTCGAAGCCGGGCGGCGTGGTTTATATCGCAATCGCCGTGATGCTGTTCGCGGCGCT
>JAKAVX010000027.1 GCA_021827465.1 Deltaproteobacteria bacterium
GATCTGGCATCGGATCCACTTCGACCCGGCCGACCTCGTTGTAGCCCGCGTAATGGCCGACGTCGATCTGATCGAGCACGCGGTACGGCCGGTTTAGCCCTTCGCGCTCGGCGTCGCACGAATAGTAGCGAAGATCGTAATCGTCGGTCGTGATCGGGCGAAAAACGTTGTTCCAGATGATCTTGGTGGCGATATTGGGATCGTTCTGGTCGAGGAACGGAAACGGCTGTCCCGCAACGTAATTCTCGACCGTTCGCCCGTCGGGCGAGAGCCGGACCTGCGAGGAATATTTCTCCGTAGCGTCGCGATACGGCGGCGGCCAGTCGACGTGGCCGCTCTTCACCACGCGCATCGACATGCCCTGGCGCACCTTGACATAAACCCCCGGCGACACGAGGTTCTTCACCCTGTATGCGGTCGCGGCGCTTATCATCTCACCGGGTTTGACTTGAGCATGGACCGTCGGCGCCGTCGTCACGAGCCCCAAGGCGACAGCGGCAATCGCAATCACGCCAAACCCAAGCCTGCACGAGACGGCGGAAGGCATAGGCAGACCTCCTTATTCGCGTCCCCAAAATCGCGTAGAGGACTATGGCCACCGCGGAAGGCCACAGCAGAATCGGGCGCACCGAGAACCAAGGTGCGGCGCTGCGGCTCGCCGGGTGAGACTGTGGATTTCGACGTAGAAGCCGCGCAAATTATTCAATTATCGCGGACTATGCACCGCCTTGAATAGCTATTTCACGGAAGGAAAATTAAGGATGGCTAATCGATCGGGCGAAACCGGCGTATCAGGCGAATAGTCAAAGAACAGGCGAACATAGTTAATGCGGCGCGACGTGGCTAACCGTCTCACGCGGTCTTACGCCGCAATTCGCCCGCTGCCCGACCTGGCGCATCAATACGAATTCAGCGCCATCTCGAAGTCCTCGATTAGATCTTCACAGGTCTCCAGCCCAATCGAGAGCCGTATCAGAGCGTCCGGGATGCCGGCGCGTGCGCGTTCCTCGGGCGACATGCCCGCGTGCGAGGTGACCGCTGGGCGCATGATCAGCGTATGCACTCCGCCGAGGCTCGGCGCGCATGTCGGCACCGTCACGCTTGCGAGAAAACGCTCGGCGGCTTCCACTCCGCCTTCCAACTCGAAGCTCAAAACTCCGCCGAAGCCGTCGAACAGGTCGCACGCGCGCAGATGATGAGGATGGCTCTCGAGACCGGGGTAATTCACCCGCGTTACCGCGCGGTGCTGCTCCAGGAAACGTGCAATCTTCGATGCGCTTTCGTTCTGATGCTGTACGCGCACGGCGAGCGTCTTGAGTCCCCGATTGAGAAGAAAGCACGCATGCGGATCCAGCGCGGCGCCGAAAAGATTGAGTTTTCGCCGGACCTTCGACATCAGTTCTTCGCTACCCACGATCGCTCCGGCAACGATATCGTCATGACCGTTGAGATATTTCGTCGCACTGTGCAGCGACAGGTCGAAACCGAATTCCGCAGCTCGGAAGTTGATAGGACTGGCAAATGTATTGTCTATAATCGAGACCAGCCGATTGCGCCTGCTGAAATCGATCGCCGCCGCAAGGTCGGGTACCTGCAACAGGGGATTGGAAAGCGTCTCGAGGTAGATCGCGCGCGTGTTGCCGCGCAAATGTCCGCGCCATGAGTCTGGATCGTCGGCGTTGATAAAGTCGACCTCGATTCCGAGCGACGGAAGATCCCGCGCGAGCAGGTCGTGCGTGCCGCCGTAAAGACATTCCTGGGCGAGCAGATGACCGTGCGGCGCTAACACCGTCAGCAGCGTCGCCGTTATCGCGGCCATCCCGCTCGAGCACACCAGCGCCGCCTCGGCGTTCTCCAGCGCGGCGAGCTTGGCGTGCAGGGCGTCGTGATTCGGCGTGTTGTTGAGTCGGATGTAGCGAAGCTGATGGTAGTCCGCTCCACCCGAATGCTCGAAGGTCGAGGACTGGAAGATCGGCGTCGTGACCGCGCCCGCGATGAGCGGCTCGGGTTCGCCCGCGTGAATCAGTTTCGTTTCCATTCCCTTGATCAGCCTCGCCATCGGATGTTCCCTCCGTGCCGTGGGTCGGCGCTGAAATCTCAACCCTGCTTTTAGCATCGCGCGCCTTGGGTTTCATCGCCCGGCCAGCCGCGGTTTCGCGCGGGGTTTTACACGCGCGAGCGGGCGGTTAAGCTGGGCTCAGGTGAAGGTCCGGTACCTTCGATGAAGCGCGGAGCGTGAAGGTGAAAGCTCTCGTAATCGGTGGCGGAATCATCGGCGCGTCAGTGGCGTGGAGACTCGCGAGCGAGCGGGTCGGCGTCACGGTGCTCGAGCGCGCGCGGCTTGGCCGGGAAGCGTCATGGGCCGCCGGAGGATTGATCGCGCCGCAGGGCGAAGCCGATCGTCCCGGCCCGTTCTTCGATCTTTGCGTGAAAGCCAAGGATGCGTTCGACGCGATCGTCGAGCGGCTCACGCGAGAAAGCGGCGTCGATCCCGAGTACGACGATCACGGCGTGCTGTACGCCGCCTTCAACGAGGAAGAACGCGATGAGTTGAAGGCGCGCGCGCGATGGCAGCGCGAGGCGAACGCCGTGGTCGAGGAACTCGGCGCCCGCGAGGCGCTTAGGCTCGTGCCGTTGCTCTCGCCGCGAGTGATCCATGCGCTTCACATGCCGACCAATCGGCGCGTGGAGAATCGCAGGCTCACCCAGGCCTACGTCAACGCCGCGATACGCGCGGGCGCGGAGTTTCGCGAAGGCGCCCGGGTTGACGCGCTCACGACAAACGGCGGAGGCGCGACCGGCGTGCGCCTCAATGACGGCGCGGCGGTCGAGGGCGACCTTATCGTTGTCGCGGCGGGCGCATGGTCGGGCGAAATCCGCGGACTCGAAGGTGACGGGATCCGGTTCTTCCCGGTGCGCGGACAAATCCTGTGCTTCGACGCGCGGCCCGGCATCCTCGGGCCGTCGCTGTTCTCGGCGCGCGGAATCCTGGTGCCGCGACGCGACGGGCGATTGCTCGCCGGCTCGGTTTTCGAGGAGGCGGGCTTCAACAAGAGCGTTACGCTCGGCGGGATGCGGCACGTCACTCAGGCGGCGAGCGAACTGATGCCTTCGCTGTCGCAGACGGCGTTTCGCGAGGCGTGGGCGGGTCTGAGGCCCGCGACCGACGACCTGCTCCCCGTGATCGGACCGTCGCCCACGGTTGCGAACGTGCTCTACGCGTCGGGCCATTTCCGAAGTGGTATCATGCTCTCGGCGCTGACCGGCGAGCTTGTAGCGGACTTGGCGATGGGACGAAAGCCGTCGCTGGAGCTTGCGCCGTTTCTGCCCGCGCGCTTCCGTTCGCCGGTCGCGCGGGAACGTTTCAAGATAACCGCGCTTTGAGGACGTAAGATGGGAATCGTGGTTGCGCTCGCGCTGGTACGCGATTTGTTCTTCCGCTCGAAGCTCGACGCGGCGGCCGAAGCCTCGCACGCCGAGGCTGCTTACGCCTCCGATCTCAGTGCTGCGGCCCGCCGATGCGCCGAGATAATGCCCTCGATTGTGCTCGTCGATCTGTCGGACAAGGCTTTCCCCGCGGCTGAAACCGCAAGCACGATTCGCGACGCGGCTCCCAACGCGCGCCTGATTGGCTTTGCCTCGCACGTCGATCTGAAATCGCTCGCGGCGGCGCGCGCGGCGGGATTCGAGCTTACCCTCTCGCGCAGCGAGTTCACCGCGCGCTTGGGCGAATTCCTGCGCTGACCGTATTGGCCCGCCTTTGGCCACGACGCGGCTGTCTGCGACGGCTCGAGCTTGGCGCAGCCATTAGCCGGACGCTTCAAACCCCCGCTGACCGCTCCGGCCAAAGGATGATATAACCGCATAGTGTCCGGCGTGCTCGACGGATTTCATCCCGCCGTTCGCGCGTGGTTCTTAAGCCGCTTCGATTCACCCTCGCGCGCGCAGCAACTCGGATGGCCGGTGATCGGCGAGGCGCAAAGCCCGCCCGGCCATGGCGTATTGCTGTGCGCTCCGACCGGAAGCGGCAAGACGCTTGCCGCCTTCATGTGGGCGATAAACCGGCTCGTCATCGAGGCCGAGTCCGGTTCACTCGGCGACGAAGTCTCGGTGCTTTACGTCTCGCCGCTGAAGGCGCTCGCCAACGATATCCGGCTCAATCTCGAGGAACCGCTCGCGGGCGTGCGCGAGGCCGCCGAGCGCCTTGGAATCGCGCTCGCGCCGATTCGCGCCGGTCTTCGCACGGGAGATACTCCTGCCAGCGAGCGGAGCGCGATGCTCCGGCGTCCGCCCCACATCCTGGTCACGACGCCCGAGTCGCTCTTCATCCTGCTCACCTCGCCGCGTTTTCGAAGCCATCTCGGCTCAGTCAGGTACGTCATCGTCGATGAGCTTCACGCGATCGCGGGCAACAAGCGCGGGGCTCATCTCGCGGTAACGCTCGAACGTCTCGACAGGATGCTGCGTCTTCGCGGTCGGCCGCGTCCGGCGAGAATCGGTCTTTCCGCAACGCTGAACCCGGTCGAGCGTCTCGCCGAGTTTCTGGCCGGAGCCGACCCGCGCCGCGGCGGCAATCGCACGCCGCGTCCGGTGAAAGTGGTGCGCGCCGACGACGAGTTCCGCGCGATGGATCTTGAGGTGCTCGCGCCCGGGCCCGATCTCGGTCCGCTCGCAACCCATGAGCACTGGGAGGCGATGTACGACGAGGCCGCGCGCCTTATCGGAGAGCATCGCACGACCCTGGTTTTCACGCTGAGCCGGCGATGGGCCGAGCGGGTCGCGCTCAACCTGCAGAAGCGCCTTGGCGCGGACGCCGTGATGGCGCATCACGGAAGCCTTGCGCGAAGGGAACGGCTTGCGGCCGAGCAGAGGCTTAAGCGCGGCGAACTCAAGGCGATCGTCGCGACCGCGTCGCTCGAACTCGGAATCGACGTCGGGGCGGTCGAGCTCGTTTGCCAGGTCGATTCGCCGAAATCGATCTCCGCGGCGATCCAGCGCACCGGGCGCTCCGGTCATAGCCTCGGTGCGACGCCCAAGGGCCGCTTCTTCGCACTGACACTCGACGATCTGATCGAGTGCGCGGCCTGCGTTCGCGCGATAAAGGCCGGCCGTCTCGACGAAGTGGAGATTCCCGCCGGATGCCTCGACGTGGCGGCGCAGCAGATCGTCGCGATCGCCGCCGAGGAAGAAGAAATCGCGGAAGACGACCTGCTCGAAATCCTGCGCGGCGCGTACAACTTCGCCGCGCTCGACGCCGCCGCATTGCGGAAGCTGCTCTCCGAGATGGCGGCCGAGACGCACGAGCGTATCCGCGGCGCGGCACCGAAAATTATCCACGATCCTCGCGGCGGCCGGGTGCGCGCGCGCCGCAGCGCCCGGATGGCAGCGATTACGGCGGGCGGCACCATTTCCGAAAACGGCAATTACGACGTCGTGATCGAGTCCGAGGGGCGCAGGATAGGCGACGTCGAAGAGGATTTCGCGCAGGAGTCGTCGCGCGGCGATATCTTCGCGCTCGGCTCGATGCCGTGGCAGATCCAGCGGATTTCGCGCGGGCGGCTCATGGTCGAGCCGGCGCCCGGGATGGCGCCCACGCTGCCGTTCTGGCAGACGGAGGCAGCAGGACGCTCGCCGACGCTTTCCGGCGAGACGACCGAACTGAGACGCGAAATCGCCGCTCGCCTTGAGCGCGGCGCGGAGGCCGAGGCGATCGTGTGGCTTCAGTCCCAGTGCATGATGAACGAGCGCGCTGCGCGCCAGGCGGTGGACTACGTGCGCCGCGGTATCGCCGCACTCGGCGCGGTTCCCGACCGCCGCACCGTGGTCGTCGAGCGGTTTTTCGACGGACTCGGCGGCACTCAGATCGTAATCCACGCGCCGTTCGGGATTCGGTTCAACCGTGGACTCGGACTCGCGATACGAAAGCGGCTCTGCCAGAGCTTCGATTTCGAAATCCAGGCCTCCGCGATCGATGACGGATGCCTGCTCGCGCTCAACGCGCGCCATAGTTTTCCGCTCGAAGCGCTGCTCCCGATGCTGTCGTCAAAGAGCGCGCGGCGCGTGCTGGTGCAGGCGATGCTCAACGCGCCGATGTTTGAGGTGCGCTTTCGCCACGTCGCCACACGGGCGCTTTCCGTGATGCGCTCGGAGTGCGGGCGCAAGGTTCCGGCGTATATCCAGCGGCTTCGCGCGCAGGAATTGCTCGCCGCGCTGTTTCCCGGCCAGCAGGCCTGCTTCGAGAACCGGCCGCCGGAAGTCGAGGTGCCGGATCACTTTATCCTGAGCGAAACGGTGCGCGAGTGCCTGGAAGAATCGACCGACGCGTCCGCGATGGAGGAATTTCTCAACGGCGTCGAGAACGGCTCGATCCGCGTGGTCGCGGTTGACGCGGTTTCTCCCTCGGTCTTCGCGCATCGGTTGCTCCTTGCGTGGGACTATTCGTTCCTCGACGGCGGCGAGCGCGCGAACCGCAGAAGCAGAACCGTGCAGATGAATCGCGGGATGGCGGAAGACGTTTTCCGTTCCGAAGATCTCGCCGAGATGCTCTCGCGGGACGTTATCGATTCGGTCGTCGCCGACGTTAGCGGACTTGCGCCGGGCCGGCGCGCGCGAAATCGCGACGAGCTTCACGAATTGATCCTTGCGCACGGCTCGCTCGGCGAAGACGCGATCGCCGGGCGCGTGCGCGGCGATTCGGGCGCGCTGGTCGATGAACTGGTGCGCGAGGGACGCGCGCTCAGGATACGGCTTCAGGCCGGCGCGGACGCGCTCGTGATTTCGTCCGAAGACGCGGAGCTTTACGCGGGCGCGTACCCTGTTGCCAGGCTAGACGATGGCAGCGCGCTCGCGTCATCGCCGGAAATCGACCGTGACAGCGCATCGCGCGAGATCGTGCGGCGCGCGCTTGCCACATCCGGGCCGGTCACGCTTTCGGAACTCGCACGCCGCGTGAGTCTTTCCGAATCGGAAACGGGGCGGGCGGTTTCGATGCTGGAGGCGGGGGGCGCGATCTTCCGCGGGCATTTCACTTCCTCAACGACCGAGCAGTGGTGCGACCGCTACGTGCTCGAGCGGGTGCATCGGATGACCCTTGCGCGCGTCCGCGCGGAAATCGAACCGTGCGAGGATCGCGAGTACGCCGATTTTCTTCTCCGATGGAATCATATTGGCGGCGCCGGGCTCGACGCCGATCCGCGCGCTGCGCTGCGATCCGTGCTGGAGCAGCTTTCGGGGCTCGCCTTCGCGCCGGATTTCTGGGAACGGGCGATTTTGCCGGCACGAATTCCCGGCTACCGCAGCGAGTATCTCGATCTCGTGTGCATGAGCGGCGAGTTCGCATGGGTTGCCTTTGCGCCCGAGGGCGAGATTGCCGACCTGCCGTCCCGGGTCGCGTTCGTCGCGCGCCGCAACCCGTTTCCGTTCGAGGCGCGCGGCGCCGAGGAACCGTCCGACGCGAAGGAGCTCGCGGTATGGCGCGCGATGCTCGCGGGCGGGGCGCAATACCTGGACGAGGTCGGCGAGCGCGCCGGATTCTCCGAGCGCGACGCGCTGGCCGCGCTATGGAGGCTTGCCGCGCGCGGATGGGTCTCGAACGACAGCTTCGCGCCGCTTCGATTCTTCGCGGATGAACCGGTTGCGGCGCGGATGCTCGACGGGGCGGATGTGACGATCGGGCACGGCGCACGGCGAGACGCCGCGCTTAGGGCGCGGCTTAAGTCGAGCGTGAGCGGGCGATGGTCGGCGCTGGTTGCGCGAAAATCCGACGCTGACTCGCGAAAGCCCGAGGCCGCTCCGGACGACCGCCCGCGCGAAGCGGCGATGCTGTTGCTCAGGCGCCACGGTATCCTCGCGCGCGAGATGCTCGCGGCGGAGACGATGGATTTTTCCTGGCCGGTGATCCAGTTCGCGCTCCGCCGTCTCGAATATGCCGGAACGATACGGCGCGGATGGTTCGTTCGCTCGCTCTCGGGAGAGCAGTACGCAATGCCCGAGGCGGTCGAGATGCTGCGCGCGGGGCGCGGCGGGGACGGCTCGGACAAACGCGCGGTGGCGCTTAGCGCGGCCGACCCGGCAAATCCCTATGGTGCGGCGCTTGCGGGATGCGGCGTCGCGCGCGACGCCGCGAACGTGGTCGTGATACGCGCGGGGCGCGTGATGCTCGGGTTTGCGGCGCGTGCGATGCTTTCAGCAGGCGCGCTCGGCGAGGGCGAATTCGAAGACGCGGTCGGCGCCCTCGTCGCGATGCGCGGCAAGGTGGTTATCGAAACGATCGACGGACGGCCCGCGCTCGATTCCGAGCCGGTCACGCTGCTGGCCGCGATGGGATTCCATTCGGACGGCCGCGCGCTGGTCTACGACGGGCTGCCCGGGCCGATGCCGGCGAAGGCTCGCGCGCAATCGGCGCGGCGGGCTCGGGAGAGCGAAGCGAACCGACGCTGAACCGTTTCAACGGTTGTCAACGCCGATTCGCGGATCGTTTCATCTCAGGGCGCGGTTGCGCTGCTGATCCACGTGCCCCACGCCGAACACTGCCCCGAGGAACACGGCTCGGTGGTTGCGTATTCGGAGCCGAGCCAGAAGGTCGTATCGTCGCTCGGATCGACGCTCGCTCCCGAGTAATCGCCCCATCGGTTGGCCTGCGTGTACGCCGCGGTTCCTGCATTAACCAGCACGGGTGCGCCCGGCGCACCGCCGACCTGCTGCGTCAATTCGGCCGAGGACGGGCACAAAGAACTCGACGACTCGGTGAACGACGCTCCCATGTTGCCGTACTTGTCGACACGCACCGCGGGATAATACAGATAATCGCCCGCCACGCCGACGTCGAAATTCTGCGCGATACTCGGAGTGGTTCCGGACGATGCGGAAATCTCGATAAATCGCAGGCACGAGCGCGCGCCGGTGTCGCCCTGCGGCGTGCACGCGTCGTTCCCCGAAACCCATAGCGAGCCGTTTCGATAGACGGCGTCGAGCAGCGCGTTGTCGTTGGTGACGACCGTTGTGCTGCTGTTGCATTGCGCGGCGTTGGGCGGTGTCGAGAGAGTCGAAGGCGTCGCGGGCCCGGTATATTTTGCGCCGGAAAAGGGCAGCGAAGTTTCCGTTGCGCTGCTGCCGCCGCCGACTCCCGGAACTCCCGTTACCGTCCACACCTCGACGCTGGTTGCCGAGGCATAGTTCACAGCCGCCATGTACATCGTGTCGCTGGACGTGTTCGCGGTCAGATCGATCGCGGGCTCGATTGCGAAATCGCCTTGCGGCGGCGCGTAGGTGTCGACGCTGACCGTTTGGTTGTTGACGAGGTTGCTCTTGTTCAGGACCACGAACTCGGTGCCGAGGAACTTGTTGCCCGAGAAAATGTCGCCGCTCAGCACGACCTTGTTGTAGTTGACGCCGATCTTCGGAAAATCGGGAAAGCCCGAACTGGTCGTGAAGGTGTACAGATAGAACGTGCCGTTCGGATCGCTGGTGGCCGAGACCGCCAGGTTCCATCCGCCGGGCGTTCTGCCCTTGTTCACCGTGGTCGTCAGTATAAACCATCGACCCGACGACGGGTCGAAAAGCACCCGCGGGTCGGTGAGTTCGGTCGAGGTGGACAGTTTGAAGAAGTTGAACAGGCTGAAGGTCGAAACCGTATTCCCGCTCTTGTCGGCGATCCTTCCGGCCAAGTTGACGGCCTCGAAGATATAAGTGGGGCCGGCCGCAAGCGTCGTGTCCGGCGGAACCCATCCGCCGCTGTCCGAGTACTGCAGCCCCGAGAAACCTGCGCCACTGACAGGCGTCGGAGTTGGAGTGGGCGAGGGAGTGGGTGTCGGGGTCGGCGTAGGGCTTGGCGTCGGCTTACCATGGTGGCCGCGACCGCCGCCGCCTTTGTTTGACTTGGATGCGCCATCCGGCAGGAACGCCGCCTTCTGCGCCGCGAGCACGTCCACGTTGGGGAACTTGCGCGGCAAGATTATCGGCGTGGCTCCCGCCTTGTTGACGCTCGGCAGCCCAGCCACGTTGACGCTTCCATTGGGCTGGACGGTCGTGCTCTTCGACGGGGCCGCCGCCCGAGCACCGGGCGCTGGGAGAACCGCTGTCGCCACGCATGCCAAAAGACCCAACGAAAGTCTGGGAATCGCTCGCCAAATCCAACGCTTCACTTCAGACACTCCAACCTTCAGCCGTGATACTCGCAAGGCAGACACAGATTCTAGGACTGAGCGTTGATGAGTCAAGGAAAACAGGTGCAATAAGATGTCTCAATGGGCTCTATGGCGTTCTCTGGTGTGAAAAGGCGTGAGCTTTTCCCGATCCGGAGGGTCGACAGCCCCGCGTCGCTTGGCACAAGGCTCGTTCCCAGGTCGGGACGACACGTCCCTTGTATCTCATCCGCGATTTTCGCTTCGAGGAGCGTGCCTCGCGCGGTTTGATCGGCTCAAAGGCCGCGCTATTCTCTGAGACGCAAACGGTTTCCTGAGTCCGTCCGGCGCCGCTTACGGTCCGGACAATTTTTTTTGCCACTATCCGGGGGAAAGCGGTCTGACTGATGGCAACGAACAGCTTTGGTGCGCGCGCAAGTCTAAACGTAGACGGCAAAACCTATTCGATTCACCGGCTCGAAGCGCTCGAGAAGCGCGGATTCGCGCTCTCGCGGCTGCCCTTCTCGATAAAGGTGATGATCGAGAACCTGCTCAGGCGTGAGGACGGCGAGGCCGTCACGGCCGAGCAGATCGAGACGCTGGCGCGATGGAACGGCAAGGGCGGCGAGCGCGAGATCTCGTTCATGCCCGCGCGGGTTTTGCTGCAGGACTTCACCGGGGTCCCGGTGGTCGCGGATTTGGCCGCGATGCGCGACGCGATAAAGCGCCTGGGCGGCGACCCGGCGCGGATAAATCCGCTCCAGCCGGCCGACCTGGTTATCGACCATTCGGTGCAGGTCGACGTTTCCGGCACCGCTCAAGCGTTTGCGACCAACGCCCAGCTTGAATTCGAGCGCAACCGCGAGCGCTACCTGTTCCTTAGATGGGGCCAGGGCGCATTCCGCGATTTTCGCGTGGTCCCGCCCGATACCGGGATCGTGCATCAGGTGAACCTCGAATACCTCGCGCACGTGGTCTTCGTTTCGCGCGCCGGCGAGGCCTATCCCGACACCCTGGTCGGCACCGATTCGCATACCACGATGATAAACGGCCTGGGCGTCGTCGGGTGGGGCGTCGGCGGTATCGAGGCGGAGGCCGCGATGCTCGGGCGCTCGATGCCGATGCTGATTCCAGAGGTGGTCGGAGTGAGGCTCAGCGGAAAGCTTCGTCCGGGCGCGACCGCGACCGATCTGGTGCTGACCGTCACCCAGCTTCTTCGGAAAAAGGGCGTGGTGGGCAAATTCGTCGAGTACTGCGGCCCGGGTCTCTCATCGCTCGCGGTCGCCGACCGCGCGACGCTTGCCAACATGTCGCCCGAGTACGGCGCGACGCTCGGGTTCTTCCCGATCGACGGCCAGACTCTCGATTACCTGCGGCTTAGCGGACGTTCGGAAGAGCATCTCAGGCTTATCGAGGCTTACGCGAAAGAGCAGGGCCTGTTCCGGATCGACGGTGCGCCCGATCCGATCTTCTCCGACCTGCTCGAACTCGATCTCGCAAGCGTCGAGCCGAGCCTCGCCGGACCGCGCCGTCCGCAGGACCGTATCAGCCTTGCCAGCGCGAAGAGCGAGTTCCGCCGCGAGCTTGTCAAGGAAGTCAAAAACCACGGCGTTGCCGATCCGAAAGTGATCGAGCGTTTCGTCGCCGAAGGCGCGCCGAATCGCGCGGCTTCGCACGAACCGCTCAAGGATTCCGATATCGGCGAGCTGGGCCGCAAGGTCGAGGCGCAGTCCGCGGAAGGCAAATTCACACTCACGCACGGCTCGTTGGTGATCGCGGCGATAACCAGTTGCACCAACACTTCGAATCCCTCCGTGATGATCGGCGCGGGACTGCTCGCGAAAAAAGCGGTCGAGCGCGGACTCACGGCCAAGCCGTGGGTGAAGACGAGCCTCGCGCCCGGCTCGAAGGTCGTCAGCGATTATCTGAAGCGCGCGGGACTCATCGAGCCGCTCGAAAAGCTCCGCTTCCACGTGGTGGGATACGGATGCACCACCTGTATCGGCAACAGCGGGCCGGTCGCCGAAGGAATCGCCGCGGCGATAAAGCAGGGCAACCTGGTCGCGGGCGCGATCCTGAGCGGGAACCGCAACTTCGAGGGCCGGATCAATCCCGTGGTGCGCTTCAACTATCTCGCCTCACCGCCGCTGGTGGTCGCCTACGCGATAGCCGGCACGATCGATTTCGATCCCGAGAACGAGCCGCTCGGAACCGGCAAGGATGGCAAGCCTGTCTATCTGCGCGATATCTGGCCGAGCGCCGAAGAGGTCGGCGCGACGGTTGCGAAATCGATCGACTCAGCGATGTTCCGTCACGAGTACGGGCAGGTCTTCGAGGGCGACGAGCGATGGCAGGGGCTGAAAGCGCCCAAGGGCAATCTGTTCGCATGGGAGCGCGACTCCGAGTACGTCAAGGAGCCGCCGTTCTTCGAGGGCGTCGGACCGAAGCCCGGGCCGCTTTCCGATATCAGCGGCGCGCGGGCGCTCGCGGTGCTGGGCGACAGCGTGACCACCGATCACATCTCGCCGGCGGGCTCGATCGCCGCCGACGGTCCGGCCGGAAAATATCTCGTCGCGCACGGCGTCCAGCCCAAGGACTTCAACTCTTACGGTGCGCGCCGCGGGAATCATGAAGTAATGATGCGC
>JAKAVX010000028.1 GCA_021827465.1 Deltaproteobacteria bacterium
GGATCGGTCGGCAGCGGCTCGACCTCGGTGCGTCCGATCTCGTTGTAGGTGCGGTAATGGCCGATCTCGCTCGCGTAGATGATACGGCTATTTGCGCGTCCCGGCGTGACGTAAACCGAATGGCATCCGAAGAAGCGCGCGTCGAGGTCGTCAGTCCACATCGGGCGAAACGTCATGTTCCACGCGATTTTGACCGCGACGTCGGGATCGTTGGCGTCGATGAAGGGAAACGGCAGGCCCGCGACGTAGCCTTCGAGGCTCTGGCCATCGGGGGTGAGCCTGACCTGGGAGGAATATTTCTCGGTTGCGTCCTTGTACGGCGGAGGCCATTCGATCGTTCCGGTCGGAACGATCTTCATCGTCATCCCGTGACTGACGCGCCAGTAAAGGCCGGGTCCGACCATGCCTTTGACCTTGTAGGCGTTCTCGGGAGTGATGAAATCGCCGGGTTTGACCTGCGCGACAACGCTTCCGGGGTTAACCAGGCACGCGAGCATAATCGCAAGCACCGCCGCCGCCATGCCCGCAAATGCACGAATCGACTCCGAAAGGCTTTGCCTACCGCTCACCCGACAAATTGTCGGCAAATCCCGACAGTGAAGCAAGCAGGGCGGCCTTGGCGTCTTTGGATGGCCGGAGGTCAGGCAAGCGTAGCGACATCCCTCATCGCACGAGCCGCGCGCTCGGCCACCTCGCCGATCAGGTGGTCATCGAGGACGGTCGAGAGCGCGATCATCCCGCGCGGCGCGAGGAACAGCCCATGATTGAGCGCGGCGAGATGAAAGTTCGCGACGAGCTGCGCATCTTCGCGCGCGATCGTCGTCGCGGGCGCGTCCTTCAGGAAGAAAACGTTCATCAACGAGCCGACTCGCCGGACCGAGAACGGGAGCCCAAGCTCGGAGGCGGCGCGTGAGAGTTCGCGGGCAAGGCGCTCGCCGCGGCGATCCATCGCGTCGATTCTCTCGCGGGTAAGCTCGCGCACCGATACCACTCCCGCCGCGCAGGTGAGCGGATTTCCGTTGAAGGTGCCGGTATGCCAGAGCGCGCCGCGGCTGCGCGGGTCCAGGCATGACATCAGCTCTTCGCTGCCGCCGAGAGCGCCGACCGGAAGGCCGCCGCCGATTATCTTGCCCATCACCGTAAGGTCGGGATTGACGTCGAAAAGCTCCTGCGCGCCGCCGCTTGCGAGGCGAAGCGTGATTACCTCATCGAGCACGAAAATCGACCCCGCGCGCCGGGCGGCCTCGCGCACTCGGGAGAGAAATCCGGCCGGGGGAGCGACGATTCCGGCCGAGCCCAGAACCGGCTCGAGAAAGACGGCCGCGATTTCGCGTCCGCGCTCGGAGAGCATCGCTTCGAACGCGTTCGGCTCTGCGAAATCGACCAGCACCGTGCGCTCGCCGCCGCTACCCGCAAGGCCGACTTCGAGATCGTCGTAGGAACCGTGATACCCGTAGCGCGCCATCAGGATAAGCGAGCGCCCGCTCATACGGCGCGCCACGTGCACGGCCAGCATCGCGGCCTCCGTCCCGGAATTGCAGAAGCGCACTCGCTCCACCGATCCGACCCGCTCGCAGAGCAGTTCGGCCAGTTCGATCTGCGCAATCGAGCGCGCCGGCCACGCGGTGCCGCCGTTCGCGGCGTGCGCAATCGCTTCGACGATGGGAGGGTAGGCGTTTCCGTGAACCAGGCTGGTGTAGTTGCCGAGCAGATCGATGTATCGGTTGCCGTCGACGTCGTACAGGAATGGTCCTTCGCCGCGAACGATCGTGAGCGGGTAGGGGCGATGCTGCTGGACGGAGCGCGTGTCTCCGCCGGGCATCACGCGTTCGGCGCGCCGCGTGACGGCGGCGGACTTCGCGGTCAATTCCCGGTAGCGTTGCTCTATCGCACCCATCGTGTTTCCTCGCGCAGGAATTTCCCGCCGCCGAACGCCCGGGTCGGCGCCATTTTCATGGCAGTGCGGCGATCGCTTCGATCTCGACCAGCAATCCGTCAACCGCGAGCGAATGGACTCCGATCAGCGTAGAGGCTGGAGGATTGCCCTCGGGAAACAGGATCGCGCGCGCCTCGCGCATCGCGGCGTAATCCTGCTGTTTGTAGTTCACGATATAGGTGTTCATCTTGACGATATCGGCGGGCCGCGCGCCGACTCCGGCGAGCGCCGCCACCAGGTTCTCGGCCGCTTTCTTGATCTGCGCCTTCAGATCGTCCTGGCCGACGATTTTGCCGTCCCTGTCAACCGCGACCTGGCCCGAGACATAGACGGTCGTGCGCGCGCCTTCGACCGTGACCACGTGGGTATAGCCGCGCGGGGTCAGAATCGTGTCGGGATTGACTAATTTTTTCTCCATCGGCCAAGACCTCCGTTCTGCGGATTTTCGATTCGCGCGGATTATCGCATCCCATGATTCGGCCGTCGAACCGAAGGCCGGCGGCTTACGCGATTACTCCCTTGTCGAGGAGCGAATCGACGAGGAGATGGAAGTAGATGAGCCCGCCGAAACGATCCCATCGCGCGAGCGCCATCCGCACGCCTTCGTAATCGAGTTCGCCGCCAAGGCCCATCCGCCGCGCGAGAGCGTTACGCCCGCCGACGTCATCGCCGGGAAAGATGTGAACCCGGCCGAACCCGCGTAGCATCACGTACTCCGCGGTCCATCGCCCGACGCCCCTGAGATCGCAAAGCGCGGCCAGCGCCGCTTTGTCGTCGAGCGTCTCGACGCGGGAAAAGCCGGGATCGTCGGGATTTGAATCGAACGACGCAAGCGCTGTCAGGTATCTCGCCTTCCCGCGGCTCAGCCCGAGCTCGCGAAGCCGCTCGATATCGGCGTGTGCGAGCACGGATGAATCCGGAAAGGCGAACGTTTGCTCGCCGTCTCGCCGGAGCGAACGCCCGTAATTCGCGACGAGCCGATTTACGACATGGAGACCCGCGTCGAGCGAGATCTGCTGACAAGCGACTGCGTTGACGAACGCCTCGAAGTTGGTGGGAAATCGCACTGGCTTCATCCCGCGAAGCCGCATAACCATCGGGCCCAGGATCGTGTCGTCGCGTGCAAGCTCGTAAAATTCGCCCAGGTCACGGTCAAGGCCGAGGATACGATTCAGCATCGCCTCGACACGCTCTCCGATTGCGCGCGAGACGCCGCGTCCCGATACCGTCGCGACAAGATTTGGTCGCTCGGCGCTACCGCTTTGCTCGACGGCGACTTCGATGGCGGTTTTGCCGAGCGTGATAATCCTGCGGTAAATTCTGCCGTCGAAACGATCGACGGTATTGTGAGGACGCCGCCTGAGCGCCCACACTGTGAGATCGAGCCGAAACGGCGGCCTCGGCGAAAGTCTCAGGCGAAGTTCCGGCATCGAATCACCTGCGGCCGCGCCATCGGCTCGACAATCAAGGTGCGGCGGACTACTCGATTTGGTACTGCTGGGGCGTTTGCTTGGTCGAGGATGCGGATTTCTTTTGCGACGTCGATTTCTGCCTGCTGGTCGTCTTGTCCGGATGCTCGTACTTGTATCCCTGGTAGGCAAGGCTCGGGATCGCAAGCGCAAGGCATCCCGAAACTCCCGCCGAAAGGGCGGCCAGCGCAACCACAACCAGCGAGCGACGCAGAAAGCGAAAAATCACCGCCTCAGTCTCCTGTTTCACGGGTAAGTTCCTGAACCTGTTGTTCGAGCGCTCTCATCCGGCGCAGCAGCTCGGGCAGCCGCGGCAGCGCGGCCGAGTAACGCCGCCAATGGCGAACGTCCACGGCGGGCGTGCCGCCGATTATCGAGCCTGCGTCCACGTCGTGCGGGATGCCTGACTGCGCGACGACCATCACCCGGTCGCCGATCTTCGCATGGTCGGCGCATCCCGACTGTCCGCCGAATTGGCACCATCGTCCCACCCTGACCGACCCGGCCAGTCCCACGTGCGCGGCGAAACGCGAGTATTCGCCGACCTCGCAGTTGTGGCCGATATGGACCAGGTTATCGAGCTTCGCGCCCTTGTGCAGAATCGTCGCGCCCATCGTGGCCCGATCGACGGTCGAGTTGGCGCCTATCTCGACGTCATCCTCAACAATGACGGTCCCAACCTGCGGAATCTTGAACAGGTCGCCGTTATGCTCGCCGAAGCCGAATCCCTCCGCGCCGATAACCACGCCGTTGAGCAGCGTGACCCGGTTGCCGATTACCACGCCCTCGCGAATCGAAACCTGGCTGTGACAGACGAAGCCGTCGCCGATCGTGACGTTCGGATAGATGGTGACGTGGGGATGGATGACCGCGTTATGCCCGATCGTGACGCCCGCGCCGATCGAAACGAAGGCGCCGATCGACGCTCCTTCGCCAATGCTTGCGCCGGGTGCGATATTGGCCGCCGGATCGATTCCCGGCGCGGGGCGATACGGCGGGAAGAAAATTTCCAGGATCCGCGCGAAGTCGTAATAGGGATTCGAACTGATCAGCGTTGCGCATCGCGCGCGCGCAGCGAAGCTCTCCGGCACGACCGCGCACGAGGCGGCGGTTTTCTCGAGCGCCGGAAGATATTTCTCCGCGGCGACGAAGATCACGGTGCCGCGAATCGCCGCCTCGATCGGCGCCGGGGCGAAGATATCCACGTCGCCGTTGCCGCGCAGTTCCAGTCCGAGCCTTGATGCGAGTTCGCTTAGCTTCATGGTTTGCTTCTCGTATGCATTCTTCCCGCGATTCGTCGGCCGCGCAGACAGCGGGTTAATCGATCGGTCGCCGGGTTTCCGTCAAGGCGCGTCAGGCGAACGCGTCGAGCGCGCGCAGCGACTCGATCACTTCAGCCGGTTGCACCTGCACAAGACAATTGTAGTGACCGAAGCGGCAGGTGCGCGCAAGACAGGGGCTGCATTCGATCCGATGCCATATCACGCGGGTGCGCGGCCCGAGCGGCCCGGTGCGGTTTGGATTGGTCGAGCCGAAGATCGCGACGGTCGGGGTGCCGAGCGCCCCCGCGATATGCATCGCGCCCGAGTCATTGCCCGCAAACGCGCGAGCGAGTGAGAGCGTTGCGACGAGATCCGCAACGCTTGTCTCGCCCGCGGCAACTATCGCGCCCGCGTGGCTTATCGCGGCCACCTGCTCGCATCGCGAGCGCTCCGACGACGCTCCAACCAGCACCGCCTCGGCGTCGAATTCGTTTTCCAGTTGGTCGATAAGCGCGGCGAATTTCGCGGCGGGCCATTCCTTGGCCGGACCGTAGGCTGCTGCCGGCGCGAGCGCAACCATCGGCGCGCCGGGACGCCTTCGGCGCTCGCCCAGCCACGCCGTCATCCGCTCGAGACTTGCCGGCGCGGGGCGAAGCGCGAAGTCGTCCGGGTCGTCCTCGATTCCGAGCGTCTCGCGCACCATCGCAAGCCAGTAGCGCACCTGATGGCCGTCGAGCGCGTCGGCGGGCGGGGCGGCCTTATGGGTTAGCATCGGGCCGCGAAGATCGGCGATATAACCGGCCCGCCGCGCAATCCCGGCCGCGGCGACCCACAGCGCCGAGTCGAAGCTGTTCGGCATCACCACCGCGAGATCGAATCCGCGCGAGCGCAATTGCGCGATTATCCTGCGCCGATCGCCGAGACCGGCCAGCCCCGAGCCGAGCGAATAGGGGAGCAGTTCGTCGATCCAGTCCACGCCCTCGAAGAAGCCTGCCAGTTCCTTTTTAACCAGGACCGCAAGATGGGCCGACGGAAAGGCGCGGCGCACCGCGCGCATCGCGGGCAGGCTCATCACCAGATCGCCGAGCCAGTTCACCGCCTTGATTACGACGCGCGACGGCGCGGGCGAAAGTGTCGCGCCGCGTGATCGCGACGACGCGTGGCGCGGCGGCGCAGAGCGCCCTTGCTCCGCACCCGTCATCGGCAAACCGCGGCCCGCGAAATCGCGACGCGTGCGCGAGAGACCTGTGGCAATTCAGTTCGAGAGAGCCGCAACGAGTTGTTCGACGATCGCGTCGGCCTTGGCGCGCATCTCATCGTCGGTCGCGTCCTGGATCGGATGCGGGACGAAGACGCGCCTGACCTCGGGCAATCCAAGCGCCTCTGCCTGTTTTTCCGCGGCATCCTCGAACACGTGCGAGGCGACAACCACCGAGGGCCGCCCATTGATTTCAAACCATACGGAATCGTGCACACTGCACGTTGTACACGACCCTCAATCGGCCAGCGCTTCGATTACGAAGCCGTTCTCCTCGGCGATTTTGCGGCGCAGATCCTCCGGCGCGGGCTTGGCGAAGGTCGGCTTGCGATAGCGGCGGATCGCGACGCCGGGAAACCGCTCCTTCAATCGCCCTTCGAGCCGGTTCATCAGCACGTCTCCGCGCGGCTTCGAGATGTCGAGAAGCGCGATCGAGCCGGCAGGAGCGCCGGGGCGCTTTGCCAGCGTGCGTCTTATCGGAACGCGCTCATCGGTCGGATCGACAATCTGCATCAGGGCACCTCCTCGATTCGGCGGCTTACACTGATCGAACCAATCGGGCCGCTAACCCATCCGGAGAAGATCGCCGAGAATTTTCCGGCTTCTCCGCCTGCAACGATAATATTGATGTCCTCGGGCTTACGGAACTTGGGCACGCGATGCTCGAGTTGCCCGGGTGTGGGATTTTCCAGGCCGAAGGCCTTGAGCGGGATTCCCTCGCCGCATTCCTGGTCGGGAAGAAGCTCGCGAAGCGGGCGCGCGGTCGCCTGCTGGATTCGCTCGCGGACTTGCGCTTTCGACCATTTGTCGCGCGCGATCGTGTCGGCGTGCTCGGGTGACACGACCAGCAGGACCTCGCCCGAGAGATGCTGCTTCGGATGCCAACACGCTTCCAGGCCGAGCGCGAGCGAAGTGCATAGCGCGTGCGCGGTGCGGGAATGCTGGTCGGCAATCTGGCGCGAGCCGGCTTCCAGCCCGAAGACCGTGACGACGCTTTCGTCCTTGCCGAAGCCGCGTTCGACGTGAAGCGGCTCCCACGGGCTTCGTTCCTCCCATTCGGCGAAGCAGGTGGTGAACTTGCCGATCGCGCCAAGCGTGGACCGTTCGATATCGCCGGGACGCGCGCCGCCGATATTGCGCAGCGCCAGCTTGACCGCGCGTCCGATCGTGGCGTTGGCGCGGTTTCCGTACCCGAGCGCCATCATCCCCATGTTCATTCCCAGGTGGCGCCGGACAGGCCCGTTCACGATTATGACCGGCGTCGCGCCCCAAGTGGTCGCCATCACGCCATGGATATTGAACTCGGGCGTGGCGATCGCCTCTAGCGCGGCGAGCACGACTGGAAGGTATTCGGGCCTGCATCCCGCCATCACGGCGTTCGCGGCGAGCTTCTCGATGGAAGCCGGCGCCAGGTTCGGTGGCAGCACGGCGACAATTTCGCGCGGGTCGCGCCGCGTCCCGGTGAGCATCCGGGCGACACGCTCCGGCGTCGGCGGCACGACCGGAAGCCCGTCGGTCAGGCCGCGCTCGAACATGAACTCGAACTCGTCCTGCGCGCCGATCTCGATTCGCCGCGCTGTCAGCCGTTCTCCTCGTGCGGCGGCTTCGAGGCGCTCGGCCACATCCGGCTCGACCGATTTCGAGCCGCATCCGGGACGCTGCGCGGGATATGAATCCCAATCGATTTTCGGCGCGGAAAGATCGCCGATTCGGGCGAGCTCGGCGATCAGATTTTGCCAGTCGGCGCGATCGAACCCCTCGAAGCGGCGCAACTGCGCGCCGTCGGGAGCGGCGAGCACGATCGTCGGGACGATTTCGATTCCGTAGGCGAACGAGGCCGAAAGCGCCGAGTCATCGAGCATCGGGGCGCTCAAGCGGTTGCTCTCGACGAGTTTCGCGTTCCCCTCGGCGTCCTGGCCTATCGCCCATACGTCGAGCTTTGCGCCGAACGCGCGATAGGCGGCCTCTATCAGCGGCATCGTGAGCCGGCAGGTCGGGCAATCTTCCTTGACGAAGCAGAGCAGCGCATGGCGTCCGGCCGGAAAGCTCCGTTCGTTCGCGCCGAGATCCTTCAGCGTGAAGGAGGGTAGTTGTTTGCGAGGCTCTTCCATCGCGGCGTGTTCCCGTGTCTGGCTCGAGACCGATTGCAGCAGCGAGCCGCGCCGGCGCGCGGCGTCGTTCCGAGCCGAATCCTACAACTCAAACGCGCAAGGCTCCAAGAGAACGACGCTTGAGTTAGCCCGGGCATGGCGATAGCTACGGACTCTGTTGGGGGGCACCCGCGCTGGCTGCTTCGAATACGCAGGGAGGATATCGCCGCTATGGACTCCTTACCCCGATGGCAGTTGGAAGCCGATTATATCGAGACTTGCAATTGCGACTTCGGATGCCCGTGCAATTTCAATGGAATTCCGACGGGCGCGCGATGCCAGGCGATCGTCGGTTATCACGTCCGGTCGGGTAATTTCGGCGGCGTGATACTCGACGGGCTCGATTTTATCTCGGCATCTTCATGGCCGGGCGCGATTCACGAAGGCAACGGGACGGCGCGGTTCTATATCACCGACCGCGCGACCCCCGAGCAGCGGGCCGCGCTCACCGAGATAACGTACGGCCGCGCGGGAGGGAACGGGCCGTTCGCGATCTTCGCTGGGACCTACAGCAACTTCCTCGAGCCGGAGTTCGTGCCGATCGAGATGCGCGTTGAAGGCAAGCGGAGCGCATTCGCGGTGCCGGGCGTGCTCGAAGCGCAGGTCACGCCGCACGTCGACCCGGTTTCCGGCAAAGAGGTCGATGTGCAGATGCTTCTTCCGAGCGGCTTCATCTGGCAGCGTGCGCACGCGGTCAGATCGGCCGCGATGCGCGTCCTCAGTCCGGCGCTGAATTTCGGCCACCCGGGAAAAAACGCGTTCGTTTCGGTCGTGAGCTACGAGGGCCCGTAGCGCTTTAGGCGCGATGCGCGGCACGGATCACTCGCCGTGGTCGTGATGGCGTTCGTAGCGCTGGAACGCGCGCGGGATAAAGTCGCGCGTCGGCGGGTCGTACAGTTCCGAGGTCGCGGTCACGTCGCTCTCATTGTCGATTCCGCCGGTCATCAGCACCATTCCGGTTTTGAGCAGAGTCGCGGTGCCTTCGAGCCGTCCGACGTGCAGAGGCTCGACCTTTGAGAAGGTGCCGGTTCCTGGATCGAACAATTCGGCATCGCGCATCCCGACCACCACCGGCCCTTTGAGTCTCCATCCTCCGGCGACCAGCACGGTTCCGTCATCAAGCAGGGTCGCGGTCGCAAGATAATGCGGGCGGGCCATCCTGCCCACGGCGGAGAATTTTCCGGTCCGCGGATCGAAGACCTCGGCGGTATCGAGCGGCGCAAGCGAGAAGAGATCGCGCTCGGGCGACTCGATCGGGGTTCTGCCGGTCTTGCCGCCTGCGATCAATACGCGCCCGTCCCCGAGCAGCACGGCCGCCTGCCCGGTCCGCCCGGAAGTCATGTGATTCGCGAGCGCGGCGAACTTCCCCGTCGCGGGATTGAAGATTTCAGCGCTGCTGTAAACCGTGTAGCCGCCCGGCGTGTTGCTGTGTCCCCCACCAGCGACGAGCACGCGGCCGTCCTTGAGCAGCGTCGCGGTCTGTCCCTCGCGCGCGACGGTCATCTTGCCGGTTGCGGTAAAGCGCCCGGTTACCGGATCGTAAATCTCGGCAGAGGCGAGCGCGTCGACGCCGTTGGAGGTTCCGCCGACTATCAGCACACGACCGTCCTGCAGCAGGGTCGCGGTCTGGCCCTGGCGCGGCGTTGTCATCGAGCCGGTCTCGCGGAAGGTTCCCGTCACCGGCTCGTAGAGTTCGGCGCTCGCCAGCGTAGTATGAAGGCCGGCGCCGGTGGTGCCGCCGACGGCGAGCACAAAGCCGTTGCGCAACAAGGTCGCGGTTTCCGCCTCGCGCGCAACGGTCATATTCCCGGTCGGGACGAAGCTGCCCAGTTCAGGGTCGTAGAGTTCGGCGCTGTTGAGCGCGGTGGCTGCGTCGGCTTCGGATGTGCCGCCGCAAATCAGGACTTTGCCGTTCCCGAGTCTGACTGCGGCCTGATACGCCCGCGGCGCCGTCATCGAGAGCATCTCGACGCCGCCCACGCGCACCGGCAATGGTGCGGAACTCTCCGCTATCGGCACGCCGCATCCAGCAGTGAGTACGGCGCAAACAGCTATCCAATGTGTGATTTGCGGGCGCATCCTGGGACGATCAGGTCACAGCCGGTCGAAAATGATGCCGTAAAAACATACGCCGCGTTGAAACACGGCGAAAGGAGCGAGCAGGGGGTTCCTGTCTTTTGCTGAGGGAAATAAGGCCTTTTCCGCCAAACGAAGGCTTTCCGAGCCAGTGGCAATGGGCTCTGGAAAGTCTTTGGGCCTGCGGATCGAGACCCTCGCGGGCGATCGTCCGGCGCGGAATTTTATTGCCGAGCTCGATAGGCGCCCGGCAAAGACATGGCGAAAGTCAGTCGAGCGAGGGCCAGAGTTCCTGAAGCTCGCGATCGACGGAACGTTTTGGCCGTCCGAAGCTGGGCTCCTTCCAAATCAGCCGGCTCAGCGCAAAGCGCAGGCGAGAGGGTCTGGAAGTGGAAAAGACCGCGGACGGTTCCATTTCGTGCGTCTCGGAATGATATTCGCCGACAAGTGCTGCAAGCTTCACTAGATCGCGCCTCCCGATAAGTTCCCCTCCTCGCGCAAAGATTGTGGCGCAATCCGTGTGCCATCAAAAATCCATACTTTTGACGCGCTCAGTTTCGCCGCCGCTCCAGATCACGACATGCGTGTGCCATTAACGACACATTGTGGCAATCGGGTGTCAGCGATTCCCGGGGAGAGTGCGGATCGAGCGAAAACGAAAACGGCGGCCCGAGCCGGGCCGCCGTCTGTCTCATTCAGGATCCCTTTGGATGGCTACTTGCCGACGACGAACGAGCAACTGGTGGTGCCGCTGCCCCCGATATTCAGCATCGCGCACATCTTTGCGCCCTCGACCTGGTAGTCGCCCGCCGTGCCGCTCACCTGCCTGAAGCAGTCGAGCATCTGGCGCACGCCGGTGCATCCCACCGGATGCCCCGCGCCGATCAGTCCACCGCTCGGATTGATCGGAATCCGTCCGCCCATGTCGATCGCCCCTTCCTCGACCGCCTTCCACGACTCACCGGGCTTGGTGATGCCGAAATGGTCGATCGCCATGTACTCGGAGGTGGTGAAGCAATCGTGAGTCTCGATAGCCTGGATTTGCTCAACGCCCGAGATACCGGCGCGCCGGAACGCATCGACGATAGCCTCTCGCGTGTGCGGCAGGACGTAGGTATTCTCGCGGCTCTCATCGACCTTGGCGTCGAATTCGAGCGGGGCGGTACGATGGCCCCATCCGAGAATGCGCGGCAGGTCTTCGAGCTTTTTGCCGTTTCGCTTGGCCCATTCGGCGGCGTATTTTTCCGAGGCGAGGAACAGCGCGGCTGCGCCGTCGGTCACTTGGGAGCAGTCGCTGACCTTGATACGCCCGCCAATGACCTGGTTGAACTTGGACTCGCGCTGGGCCTGGCTCTCGCTCATGAACCAGGTGCGAGTCTGCGCGTTCGGATTGCGCTTGGCGTTGGAGTAGTTGATCGCCGAAATACGGGCGAGATGCTCGTCCTTCAACCCGTAGCGCCTGTCGTATTCGTCGCCGAGGCGGCCGAACAGTTTCGGGAACGGAAAGTCGATTCCCTTGCTCTCGCGTTCGTACCATGCCGCGGTGCCGAGGTAGTCGCCGCCGGTGGTCGAATCCACAGTCTTCATCTGCTCGACGCCGACCACGCATTGAAGGTCGTAGCGTCCCGCTTCGATCTCTGCCGAGGCGGCCAGAATAGCGATCGAACCCGAGGCGCACGCGGCCTCGTGGCGGCTGGTCGGCAGGCCGCGGAAGGTCGGATCGATTTCGAGGAAAAACGCGCCGAGATGCCCCTGATGGGCATAAAGTTCGGCGGCGAAGTTACCCACGTGAGCGCTTTCGACCTCGCGCGGCTCGATCCTCGTCGCTTCAAGCGCCGCCAGCACAACCTCGCGCATCGGACCAACGAAATGCTTGCCCTCCTTGGTCCAGTTGCGGGCGAAATCGGTCTGCGCTCCTCCGATAATATAAACTGGTGCCGGCTTGGGCATCTTAATAGCTCCTTGTTTAACCGACGAAAGTACGGCCGTACTGCAATGCGCCGCCGTGGAACAGCCTACCACCATTCGATGCGACTTTCTCCACAACCGGGGGCACCACGAGGCCGTGACGTTTGAAAAGTTCCACCGTCCTGCGCGCGCCCAGAAGATCGACGATTGCGCACGGCGGCGCCCAGTTGAAGCCGAAGCTCATGATCGTATCGACATCCTCGGCCGATTCGGCGACCTCGCCCACGCGGTTGAGCGCGTAGCTGACATAGCCGAGGATGACCCGGCGGGCGATATCCGCCTCGGGTCCGGTCGCCTCGGCGAAGACCGCGAACGCTTCGGCGTAGCGGCCGACACGGTTTAGCTGCTTCATCTTCTCAACGAAATCAACCGGCTTGGGCGCCTCGAACGGCTTGTAGGAGCCCGATGCGGGATCGAACACCTCGACCGTCTTCTTGTCCGGCCTGCGATAGAAGCCGCCCACCTTCGGCGTCTTGTCGCCCAGCCGCCCCTCGGCGATTCCCTTTGCCATGAAGTCAGGCAGGCGAAATGCGGGGCGCGCCTCGTCCTCGACCTGCGCATAGACGTTGTCAACGATCGCCCGATGGACGTCCCATCCGACCAGATCGACGGTCATGAGCGGC
>JAKAVX010000029.1 GCA_021827465.1 Deltaproteobacteria bacterium
TCAAGGGCTTTTATCGCGGACCTGAAACGCCTGCGGGCGAAGCGGAGGGCTACAACTCTCCCGCGATTCAGAACGGGATCGACGGCGAATGGCTCGCAACCCCCGCCGACGACGCGCCGACCCGCTTCGGCTTCTACACCGTGACGCCGTTTCGCCGCGCCGATGGCTCGGGCGCACTCCTGCTCGACTACGGGGCGCATCGCCGAAACCCCCGGCTCGATTTCTGGCGCCTGGTGCGCGACCTGCTGGTCAAAATCGACAACAACCCCGATCTTCTGCTGGGCAGGGCGCATCTGGACCTCGGCGCGTGGCTGTTCGCCGGCTTTTTCCTGCTCAAGCGGCGAAGGCCGCACGCTTATACGGGCGGATAATCCGCGCCCGCACGATCGAATCTTCGACGCGACGGGCTTAATCTCGCGCGTCCGATTTCGTATCATCGCCGCATCATGGCAAAAAGTCGGCGCGCCAGCGTCGTTGAGCAAAGCTCACACAAGAAGCATCCCGAACTCCCTGAACTGAGTCCGGTCCGCGTTCTCGTGGCCGGCGAGGTGATCGTTGACCGCTATCTGTTCGGCGACGTGGCGCGAATCTCGCCCGAAGCGCCGATTCCCGTTCTGCGCGTTACGCGGCGCGAGGAAAAACCGGGCAACGCTGGTTTTGTGATGGCGAATCTGCGCGCGCTCGGCGCCGAGGTCAGCGCGCTCAGCGTGGTCGGCGCGGACGCCGACGGAAGGCTGCTCCGCGAGGTCTTCCGCAGGCTCGGAGTCGACACCCGCTCGATATTGGTCGATCCGGAACGCCCGACGATCGTGAAGGAACGGCTGCTCGGCTCCGTCCAGGCGGCCCATCGCGCGACCCAGCAGCTTCTTCGCGTCGATGAGGAAGATAATCGTCCGCTGACACCCGCGCTCGAACGGCGCGCGCTCTCGGAACTCAAACGACAGCTCGGCCGCGTGGACGGCGTGCTGGTCTCGGACATCGACAAGGGCATCCTGACGCCCCCGATGTTGCGCGAGATAATCGACGGCGCGCGGCACCGGAAGATTCCGGTCGTGATCGACCCGAAGCTGACCGAAGACTTTTCAATCTACCACGGAGCAACCGCGATCACGCCGAATCGCTACGAAACCGAGTTCGCGACCGGGATGCGCCTGACCGACCGCGACGCATGGCGCGCCGCCGGGGCGCATCTGATCGAAAAGCTCGGACTCGACGCCTGCCTGATAACGCTCGACCGCGACGGGATGTACCTGGCGGAGCGCGGCGGTGCGGGAACCTATATTCCGACCGCGCCGCGCGAGGTCTATGACGTAACCGGCGCGGGCGACGTGGTGCTCAGCACCTTCGGCCTGTTCGTGATCGCGGGTCTGGGCTATCCGTCGGCGGCGCGGCTGGCGAATCTCGCGGCCAGTATCGAGGTCACGCGGCTTGGGACCGAGGTCATCTCGCGCGAGGACCTGGCGCGCGCATTGACGCCCTCACGCGACGGATACGAGCGCAAGATCGTCTCGCGCGAGGAGCTGAAAGCGGCGCTCGCTCGCGAGCGGCGCGCGGGCCGGCGAATCGCGTTTACCAACGGATGCTTCGACGTGCTACATGCCGGACACGTTCAGCTTTTGAGCTTCGCCCGCTCGCAGGCCGACGCTCTTGTCGTCGGACTCAACAGCGACCGCAGCGTGCGAACGATCAAGGGCGATGGCCGGCCAATCTATTCCGCAACCGAGCGCGCGCGAATTCTGGCCGCGATGGAGCCGGTCGATTACGTGGTCGTGTTCGACGAACCGCGCGCCGAGAAAATCGTCCGCGTGGTCAAGCCTGACGTTCTTATCAAGGGCGAGGACTATCGCGACAAGGTCGTCGATGGGCGCGATTTCGTCGAGTCCTACGGAGGACACGTGGTGCTCGCGCCCATCCTGCACGGGCACAGCACGACGCAAACCGTAGAGAAGCTGCTCAAATCCCGAGACGTTCCCTGAGCATCGAGACGAGCCGCATCAGCTCCGGCATCCCGGCCAGGTAGGCAATACCGAGGTAAACCGCGCCGAAGGCCGGGATCACCATCAGGCCTTCGATTCGCGGCCCCGCCCACGGCGTGTAAAACTTGACCGCAAACCCGGCAACCGAGGCGACCAGCGCCATCCCCCAGAGCCGCGCGAGAAATCCGCGGTCGAGCCCGGTCCATCCGAGCCGCTCATTGAGCTTCCATCGAAGCAGCGAGAACTCGACCCATCCCGCGATGCCCGCCGACGCGGTCAAACCCGCGACGCCCCATCGCGGCGCGATTCCGAGCGCGCGCGGCAGCGGAAACGCAAACAGGTATCCGAGCACGAGCGCGAGCGTCACGCGGACCATCGCGAACTTGAGCGGCGTCTTCGTGTCCCAGAGCGCATAGAAGGCCGAGTTGTAAAGCCGGCCCATCGTGACCGCCAGCATCCCGACACCCGAGCCCGCCAGCACCGACCATACGTAGATCGCGTCGGCGTGCGAAAAATCGCCCGACTGGAAAATCAGCGCGACGATAACGTCGCCGACGAACAGAAACGCCGCCGCCGAAGGCACCACCAAAAACGCGATCTGCCTAAGGCCCGAGTTGAGCCGCGTGCGCAGAACCGGCCCGAGCCCCTCCGGCGAGGCCGCCGCCCGCGACATCGAGGGCAATTCCGCCGCAGCAACCGACCATCCGAACAGCGCCAGCGGGAGCATGTAGAGGATCTGTCCGTAATTGAGCGCTGCGACCGCTCCGGTCGGCAGCAGGCTCGCGAGCAGGTTGTCCACGTAGCCGCTTATCTGGCCCACGCCGCGTCCGGCGATCACCGGCCCCAGGTTCTTGAACACCGCCTTGAGCGGATCGACGATTCGCTCAAGTTCCGGCCGGAGTTTTCTAAGAAGCTTGAGCGTCTGCGGCAACTGGACCAGCACCTGCAGCACCGCGCCGACGACCGAACCCCACGCGATATCGATCGCCAGACGGCTCTGCGAACTGTACGGTCCGTAAAGCAGCAGCGTCACGATGATCGCGATATTCCATGCGACCGGCGCGGCGTACGATGCGAAGAAGCGATGGTGGCTGTTGAGCACGCCCAGGCACCACGCCGACATCACGAGCATCCCGGCGCCCGGAAACAGCACCCGCACCAGGGTGATGGTCAGCTCGCGCTTGGCGCCGTGAAAGCCGGGCGCGATTATCATGATCAGGTAAGGCGCCGCCGCGACCCCCAGAACGACCATCAGCGCGACGCCCAGGCTCAGCATCGAGGCGACGCCCCATGCGAGCATGTCGGCGGTTTCGTCTTCGCCCTGGGCGAGCAGCCGGCTATAGACCGGGATGAACGAGGCGGAGAGCACGCCTTCGCCGAACAGGTTTTGCAGGATATTCGGGATGCGGAAGCCGGCCTTGAACGCATCGGCCGCGGCCGAGTTGCCGAGATAATGGGCGAAGATGCTCTCGCGGATGAGTCCCGCGATGCGGCTCAGGAGGATTCCCGACGCGACGACACCCGCGCCGGCGCGGCTGCGGGCCATCGCCGCCGCGATCCCACGTCCTGCGTCCGACGCGGCGGCGGGCTGCCTGCCCGCGCGCTCTTCATGCTTTGGGGTCTCGACGGTAAACGCTCCAAATCGCCTGATGGCCGTATGAGTATAACTGCGAAGCGACGCCTCGGGTAATATCGGCGCGCCTGCCCGCATGACAAACCCCATCCCCCGGCCATAAAATCAAAAACGCGATGCAACTGGAAAACCTGCTCCTTCAACGCGACGGCGCGGTCGCCACCGTTACCATCAACCGGCCCGACGCGCGGAACGCGCTCAACACTCCCACGCTGGCCGAACTGAAGCGTGTCTTCACCGATCTCTCCGGCGACAGTTCGGTGCGGGTGGTGATTCTGCGCGGCGCGGGCGACGTCGCGTTTTGCGCCGGGGCCGACCTCAAGGAAGTCGCGCGGCTTGCCGACCTGCCCGCGCGCCGACGCTATTTCAGCGCGGTCGCCGACCTGCTCGAGATAATCCATCGGATGTCGCAGCCGGTCGTCGCGCGGGTTGCAGGATTTGCGCTCGCGGGCGGGATGGGACTCGCGGCGGGATGCGATTTCGTGCTCGCCGCGGACAACGCGCAGTTCGGCTTGCCGGAGATACGCCTTGGGCTGTTCCCGATGGTCGTGATGGCGCCGATTCTGCGGCTATGCGGTCCGCGCGCAGCCGTTGAACTTGCGCTCGGCGGCGACAGGATCGACGCGCGCCGCGCCTACGAGATTGGAATCGCAACCAAAGTGGTTCCGCTCGCGGAACTCGACTCCGAGGTTGCCGGGCTGGTGGCGAAGCTCAGCAGCTTCAGCCCGCTGGTGATGGCGCTCGGCAAGCAGGCGATTTACGGCTCGGCCTCGATGGATTACCTGAGCGCGCTCGGCTACCTGAAAGAGATGGTCACGCTGGTCGCAACCAGCGAGGACCTGGCCGAGGGAGTGAACGCCTTTTTGGGCAAGCGCACGCCCGAGTTTAAAGGACGGTAGACGCGCCGGATGGCGTTTTCGCTGTACATCCATATTCCCTACTGCGCGTCCAAGTGCCCGTACTGCGACTTCAACTCGTACGCGGCATCGTCTTGGCCGGAAGAGGAATACGTCCGCGCGCTGACGACTGAACTCGACCGGCGCGCCGATGAGCCACCGTTTTCAGGCGAGCGCCTCAAAACGATCTTCTTCGGCGGCGGAACGCCTTCGTTATTCAAGGCCGCGTCAATCGGAGCGGTTATCGACCGCGCGAATCGGCACTTCGGCCTCGAACGCGACTGCGAGATAACCCTCGAAGCGAATCCGGGCACCGTCGAATACGCAAAGCTCGTCGAATTGGGCGCCGCCGGCGTCAGCCGGATCAGTTTCGGCGCGCAATCCTTCAACGACGCGACGCTCAAGTTCCTCGGCCGAATCCATCGTGCGGACGAAACCCGCGCCGCCGCCCGAATGGCCCATCGCGCGGGCTTCGAACGGCTCAATCTCGACCTGATTTTCGCGGTCCCGGGTCAGCGTCTCGAAGACGTGATGGCGGATATCGCCGAAGCCGCCGCGCTCGAACCGGATCACATCTCGGCCTACAACCTCACGTTCGAGGAAGGCACCGCATTCTTCGCCGAGATGCGCCGCGGACGGATAACCCCGCTTGCGAGCGACGAGCAGGCCGCGATGTACGCCGCGGTGCGCGAGGAACTGCCGCGCCGGGGCTACACGATGTACGAAATTTCGAATTACGCGCGCCCCGGCCGTGAGGCGCGGCACAACCTCACTTACTGGCGCGCCGAGACTTATCTCGGAATCGGCGCGGGAGCGCATAGCTTCGCCCGCGATGAATCCGGCGGCGGGGGTGGCCGGCGATGGTGGAACGAACGCGGCCCCGCTCGCTATATCACAGGCGCAATCGAGTCAGGATGCGCCGAAGCTGGGAGCGAGACGGTGGACCGCACCGTCGCAATGGGTGAGTTCGTGTTCCTTAACCTGCGCCTTCGCGAGGGATTTGCGCTGGATGCGTTCCGCGCCCGCTTCGGCGCCGGGTTCGATGAGGTCTTTGGGGCGCGCGCTGCGCGTCTTTTCGAAGGTGGGATGCTGGAGCGGGCGAACGAGCGGGTGCGGCTTACCGATCGCGGAGTGGAACTCGCCGACTCCGTCTTCGCCGAATTCATCTGACGGGGCGACCTCGAAATATCGCCACGCTCAACCCGCGCGCCCAACCCCCTTTCCCTGATAGCACTGCATAACCGCCCAAGCGCGCCGAATAGCGTTGCCGTCATCCTGAGCGAAGTGAGAAACGCGAACGAAGTCGAAGGATCTCGGACAGCTTCGCGAGAGCGAAGCCGGTACCGGTTCTTCGTTCGCGAAGCGCTCCCCGGTTTTGCAAAGTGCGTCCTTTAGGGAAGGGGAACGAACGCGTAGCCAATCAGTTGCGCGCGAGCGACTCTTCGACCAGTTGGGCGACTCGTTCGGGCGTTGCCAGCCGGATGAACGCGCCAAGGCGCGGCCCGCGCTCCTGCCCGAGTATCACCCGGTAAAGCAGCGGAAAAATCTTGCCCGGCTTGTCGTAATTCTCGCGTCCGAGATCGTAGATCTTGCGCTCGATTTCCTCGGCTGGCGCGTTCGGGTTTCCCGCCAGGTACTCGACCAGCGAGCGCAACTGCTGACGCTCGCCATTCTGCGGCGCGTAACGCTGCTTGGTCGGCTCGACGAAGTCGGCGTAATAGTTGAGCGCGCATTCCATCAGCGTGCGCGCCATCGCCTCGGTCTCGGAATCCGACGTGATCTTCGGATCGTAATGGGTGAGATAGCTCCAGATGAGGTCGCGGTCCGAGGTTCCAAGCGTCGAGACGAGGTTCATCACCAGAGCGAAGCTCAGTTCCGAATCGAAGCGCCGCGAACTCGTTGACTGGAGAACGAACTCAAGGGGCGAATTCCGCCGCTCGTCGTCGGACGCTGCCGCCGCGTAGGCGCGCAGCGCGTCGAGATAGTCGTCGACGTATTGCGGAATCGCCTCGATGAAGAGCTTTCGCGCGCGCCGCGGATTGAGCAGCAGGAAGTACTTCAGAACCTCGATTGGCGCGTACCGGGTCCATTGATCGGCGGTGACGCCGCGGCCGACCGATTTCGAGACCTTGTGCCCGTGCTCGTCAAGGAACATCTCGAAGGGAAAGCCCAGCGGCGGCGTGCCGCCCAAAAGTCGCAGAATACGGCCGGACAGGTTCGCGGAATCGATCAGGTCCTTGCCGTAAAGCTCGTAGTCAACGCGCAACACGTACCATCGAAGCGCCCAGTCAGGCTTCCATTGGACCTTCGCCATCGCGCCGAGCACGCTCTGCTCACCCTTGAAGCCGCATCCGTGCGCCCCGCCGAAGGTGCGCTCGCAGGAGAACTCCACGGTCGCGCGCTCGGGATGGTAGGCGGTCACAAGGGTCGAATTGACCTGGCCGCACGACGGACACAGCGGCATGAACGGCGACCATTGCGGACGATTCTCGGCGCGCAGCGTGGGCGCAACGATTTCCTTGATCTCCTCGTGATGCGCAAGGATGAGCTTCAATCCCTCATCGAAGCGTCCGCTCGCGTACATCTCGCTGGAGAGCATCAGTTCGTAATCGACCTCGACCGGAACGAGGAACTTGCCGAGCAGGCCGACCATGTGGCCCGAAAAGCTCTGGCAGCATCCGAACGGATCGGGAATGCGCGACACCGGCTTGCCGATATGCACCGCAACGGCCTCGCGATTGGGAAAGTTCTCGGGAACTTTGCGCAGCCCGTCCATGTCGTCGATAAAGACGATCAGGCGCGTGGGCCGGCCCGTGCCCAGCATCTCGAAGGCATGGCGCACGTAGGACGGCCTCAATACCTCGGACATCGTGCCGAGATGCGGAAGGCCCGACGGGCCGAAGCCGCTCTGGAAGATTACCGGGCGGCCGGGTTCGTAACCCGCGACGCGCTCGGCGACTCCTCGCGCCTCTTCATAAGGCCAGCTATAGGCTTCGGACTGATGCGGCGTGGTCGCCATCAGGTTTCACTTCCTTCCTTTCCACGGAGAACCCTGGCCACTGCTTCGTGGACCCAGGGGTCGATTTGCAGGTGGCGCGTCTTTCCGGAGGCAAGTCGAAGCTTAACCCCGCAATTCGGGCATATAAAGGCTTGCTGCTTGAACCCGCCCGAATCTTCGATCGTCATCCGAAGGAGCCATTCGGCCGAGGGCCGGCGGCAGATAACGCAGTGAGTGGTGGTCGTGAACGGCTGATCCTGAGTCATTTGAATGCTTAATTTATAACATTGAAGGAAAACGACCCGCTGTGATAGTTGAGGAATCGCGGATGAGTTTTCCTGCGGGTTTTGGTGGCCCGATTCTTATCCGTCCCAGGTCTTTTCCTCCGCAGGTATTGCGCCGGGTGCCACGGGACGTAAAGCTCTCCGGATATCGGGCGCGCCCGCGTCGTTCGCTGGTCGTTGTATGGACAAGGAGTATACCAATCAAAAGATAAAGGAGCTTCGCGCGCTGGTCGGCGAGGGCGACCGCGTCGCGATAGTGCTCCAGGACGATCCCGATCCGGACGCGATGGCGAGCGCGATGGCGTTGCGCACGCTGCTCGGCCGCAACAAGCTTACCACGCCGATTTTCAGCTTTACCCCGGTTACCAGGCCTGAAAACCGCACGATGGTGCATCTGCTGGAAATCGAGATTACCCCCGCCAGTACCGAAGCGCTTCAGAATTTCGACAAGGTCGCGATGGTGGACGTGCAGCCGCCCTATTTCGGCGACAAACTGCCCCGCTTCGATATCGTACTCGATCACCATCCAGGCTACGCGCCGAACAACGCCCCCTTCCAGGACATCCGCACCCGCTACGGCTCGACCGCCACGATTATGACCGAGTATCTGATTTGTGCCGAGGAGCGGATAAGCGAACGGCTGGCGACAGCGCTTCTTTACGGCGTGCGCAGCGACACGGTGCTGCTCAAGCGGCGGGTGACCGACGATGACCTGCTTGCGTTCACGCATCTTTATCCGTTTGCCAACGTAAACCTGCTCCGCCATATCGACCGGCCCGAGCTTCCGCTTGGCTTCGCCAAGGTGCTGTCGCGCGCGATGTCACGGCTGGAGGTGAAGAACGGACTGGTGGTGCTAAATCTGGGCAAGGTTGCGCGTGACGACCTTATCGTGCAGATGGCGGATTTTTGCCTGCAATTCGAGGGCGTCGAGTGGGTTGCGGTCGCGGGCAAGCTGGGCAGCAACCTGGTGATTGCGCTTCGCAACCATGCGACCACCCGCGTCAGCGCGGGCGAAACCGTGCGCCACATATTCAGCGATATCGGCAGCGCCGGCGGCCATCGCGACATGGCCAAGGCGGTGATCCCGCTGCGCGCATGGCGGGCTCGCGAGGGCACCACGCGCGATCGCGCGGTCGAAGAACGCCTGCGTCAGCTTTTCACCGTCGAACTTGCCGGCGCCGGCGAGGAAGCCGAGGGGCGCGCGGCCCAGCGCGGCTCCGAATAAACGATCGCCGCCGCCCTGAAGGCCCTGAACCCGCCAAACTTCCAAAAGTTTCGCCCGCAGCGGTTTACCTCGCGGTCACTTAGCCTTATCGTGATAGTTGTGAAGGTGGCTGAGGGGACAGTCGAGGTAAAGAACAAGCTTGGACTTCACTTGAGAGCCGCGTCGACTCTCGCCCAGATGGCCGCAAAGTTCGCTTCCACGGTAACCATCACTCGCGCCAGAGAGACCGTCAACGCGCGCAGCGTCACGGGCCTGATGATGCTCGGCGCGGGAGCCGGGACCAAGCTCAAATTGAAGGCCGAAGGCCCCGACGCTGACGAGGCGTTCAAGGCAATGCAGGCGCTGTTCGCGGACAAGTTCGGCGAAGAGTAGCAGCAGCTCGCGACGGCGCTGAGGCTGACGCGGGACCGGACGCAATCTTGACCCCGACCGACAGGTCAGTTATACCAACGGAATCCTGAAAAACCGTCGTCCTGCCGTCTCGCGCGGAGTCCGGCGGCATACGGCGACGCCAATTTTTAGAATCGGAACTCACCCGTGTTACGCCCCGCTTGCGCGCGGTTTCACAAGACCGCCGGTAAGGACCGCGCCATGCGTCTAGCCTGCAATCAGATGGGAGCCATAGCGAATGCCCCTTAAGGATTTTCTGTTTACTTCGGAATCCGTCTCCGAAGGCCATCCCGACAAGATGTGCGATCAGATCTCGGATGCGGTCCTGGACGCGCTGCTTGCCGAGGACCCCGACTCGCGGGTTGCGGTCGAGGCGCTGGCCAAGACCGGGCTTATCGTGGTCGCCGGTGAAATCACCAGCCGCTTCCGTCCCGACTTCATCCGGCTCGCGCGTGAGACCGCGCTCGAGATCGGATACGACAGTCCGGAGATAGGCTTCGACGCCAAAACCTGCGCGGTGCTGGTCGCGGTCGAGCCCCAGTCGCCCGATATCGCGCAGGGCGTTTCCGAGGGTGAAGGTCTTTTCAAGGAGCAGGGCGCGGGCGACCAGGGCCTGATGTTCGGTTTCGCCTGCGACGAAACGCCCGAGTTGATGCCGATTCCGATCGCGATGGCGCATCGCCTGATGCACAATCTGACCGCGCTTCGCAAGGAGCAGAAACTCGAGTTTCTCCGCCCCGACGGCAAAAGCCAGGTGACGGTGCGCTATGCGGACGGGAAACCGGTCGAGGTCACGGCCGTCGTCGTCTCGACGCAGCACAAGCCCGGCGTCAGCCACTCGACCATCCGCGAAGTGATGATCGAGGAACTGATCAAGAAGACCATTCCGGCCGAACTTCTCACCCGCTCGACCGTCTACCACGTCAATCCGACCGGCAGCTTCGTGATCGGCGGACCGCACGGCGACTGCGGGCTGACCGGGCGCAAGATTATCGTCGATACCTACGGCGGCTACGGCAGGCATGGCGGCGGCGCCTTCTCGGGCAAGGATCCCAGCAAGGTGGACCGCTCGGGATGCTACATGGCGCGCCATGTCGCGAAGAATATCGTCGCCGCGGGGCTCGCCAAGAAGTGCGAGATCCAGGTTGCCTACGCGATCGGCGTGGCGGAGCCGGTCTCGATTCTGGTCGACACGTTCGACACCGGGCTGGTGCCCGAGAAGAAGCTCGAATCGACGGTGCGCGAGCTGTTCGATTTCCGCCCCGCCGGAATAATCAAGACGCTGCGGCTCAAGCGGCCCATTTACAAGGCCACCGCCGCTTACGGACATTTCGGGCGCGACCCGCGGGACGGCCTTTTCCCATGGGAGGAAACCAACATGGCCGAGTCGCTGCGCAGCGCCTTCCGAATCACCGGCTGAGCGCGGGCTCGGCCCAACATTTCCTCTTCGGAGTAGAAACAAACCGTGGAAAGGATTGCCAGCAAGCGCAAAGCCGCGCCAAAACCTCGCGCCGGCGCCCGCGACCATGATGTTCGCGACCTCAGCCTCGCCGCCGCAGGCAAGAAGCGCATCGAGTGGGCCGACCGCCAGATGCCGGTGTTGCGGCGTATCCGCGAGCGCTTCTCCAAGGAGCAGCCGCTAAAGGGCCATCGCCTGGGCGCGTGCCTTCATATCACCACCGAGACCGCCAACCTGCTGCGCGCGCTCAAGGCCGGCGGTGCGGAAGTATTCTGCTGCGCGTCCAATCCGCTCTCGACCCAGGACGACGTCGCCGCGGCGCTGGTCGAGGAATACGGAATTCCGGCCTACGCGATCCATGGCGAGGACCGTGACACCTATTACAACCATCTGCGCGCCGTGCTCGATCGCCGCCCGACCATCACGATGGACGACGGCGCCGACCTGGTCAGCCTGCTCCATACCGAATACCGCAACCATGCCGAGGAAGTGCGCGCCAGCATGGAGGAAACCACCACGGGCGTGATCCGGCTTCGCGCGATGGAAAAAGATCGCGCGCTAAAGATCCCGGTGGTCGCGGTCAACGACGCCCAGACCAAGCATCTGTTCGACAACCGCTACGGCACCGGACAATCGACGGTCGACGGGATCATCCGCGCGACAGGCGTCCTGATCGCGGGCTCGGTCGTCGTGGTCGGCGGCTACGGTTACTGCGGCCGCGGTATAGCTTCGCGCGCCCGTGGACTCGGCGCCGACGTGATCGTGACCGAGGTCAACCCGATCCGCGCGCTGGAGGCCGCGATGGACGGGTTTCGCGTGATGAAGATGATCGACGCAGCCAAGGTCGGCGATATCTTCGTGACCGCGACCGGCGACAAGCACGTGCTCGCAGCGCAGCATTTCGGGGCGATGAAAGACGGCGCGATCCTCTGCAACTCCGGTCATTTCGACGTCGAAATCGATATGGCCTACCTGACCGACACCGCCAAGTCCATCGACCAGGACGTCAGGAAGAACGTCGACGCGTACCATCTGGCCAACGGTCGCAGGCTCTACGTGCTCGGACAGGGACGGCTGGTGAACCTGGCCTGCGCCGAGGGCCATCCCGCGCAGGTGATGGACATGAGTTTTGCCACTCAGGCGCTCGCATCGGAATGGGTCGCGACCAGCGACCAGCTTCCGGTCAAGGTGCACAATGTGCCGCTCGAGATCGAGCAGGACGTGGCCGGGGTCAAGCTGGCTGCGATGGGAATCAAGATGGATACGTTGACTGCGGAACAGAAGAAGTACTTGGAGAGCTGGGAATCTGGAACCTGAACCGCTTTTCGTAATCCCGTGAAAGGGGCTATCACGCGGGGGCGTTCGTGGAAAACGAGCGCCCCCGCTTTTTTTGCGCGGTGGCGCAAGTGACCCTCGCTTCCTCGATTGCGGCGACCCGGTTACTTGCCTGCTGTTTCAATCGCTTCTCCGCCAAGCAAGCGGCGGTTGAGCACCCCGCCCGAGAACAGCATCTCGTGAAGGGCTGAGTCTAGGGTCGCGGATGACACGCCACGATCGCCACCGGACTCCAGATGATGCTGTGCTATTCGACGCAGGAGTTCCTTGATAAACGCCGGGCTCGCGCCTTCGGTCCGTTCGGCCAGGCTGTCGATCAGATCACCCGGCAGAGACAAGCTGCGCGCGTAAAGAACAACTAACCGACGCCGCAACGGCAACGAAGGCAAGGGAAATTCGATCGCCTGATCGATCCGCCCGGGCCGATCCACCAGTGCGGGCTCCAACATGGCCGGCCGGTTCGTGGTGAGAATGAAGAACACGTCGGCCTTTTCGCGAAGTCCGTCGAGTTCAGATCG
>JAKAVX010000030.1 GCA_021827465.1 Deltaproteobacteria bacterium
AACAGGGTGTATCGGCCGATCGGCTGACCCCGCACGGTTATGGCAAGACCAACTTCGTGGCCAGCAACAAGACCAGCGAGGGCCGCGCGCAGAACCGGCGAGTGGAGTTGGTTCCGATTCAATAAACGCTTCGTCAAAAGCGCAGGCGGGCGCCGGGAAAGCGTCCGCCTGCGCGCGTCCTGCGATTGACGCGGCGAACCGCCGTAGTATTTTATCCGCTGAGTCGGGTTGAGAGCCTGAGAATGGACCCGTGCGACGCGCCGGCCCCGGCCCGCAGGCGCGGCGGGCATTCACTGCCTCAAAAGGAAGGGGACAGATGATTCCATTGCTTGCGGTTGAGGAGGCCAAACGGCGCGGCGCGGAAGTCGGGCTCAGACAGGACCTCGCGGGTGTCAATGCGTTTCGAGCGATGCTCAACAATGCGAAAGTCGCCGGCGCGATCGGGAACCTTCTGACGACGCTGCTTTTCGAGGGCTCGCTCGATACGCGGGCGCGCGAACTGGTGATCCTGCGCACCGGATGGCGCACCGGCTCGGAATATGAATTCTGCCAGCACCTTGCGATCGCGAAACGGCTCAAGATGCCCGACGAGGATATCCTGGGCGTGCGCGATCCCGATTCGTGCAAGTCGTACAGCGAAGTCGATCGGGCGGTTATCAAGCTGACGGACGAACTGCTCGAAGGAACCGAGATTTCGCCTGCAACGTGGAATACGCTCGTGCGCGCGTTCGAAACGCCGCATCTGCTCGAATTGCTCGCCGCGGCGGCGAACTGGCGATTCTTCGCGGTATTCCTCAAAGCCGCCCAGGTCCCGCTCGATAGCGGAATACCGGGCCGGCCCGAAGGCAAGGCGCCCAAAACGAGGGTGTGATTCGCACGTGCCACAACCCTGAGCGGCGTCGCATGGTCGAGCTGCTGAAAGAGCACACGGCGGCGCTATCGCCGGGTGCGGCGCGACGGACCGCGCTCAGGTTTCGACTTCGAAGCCGCTGCGCTCGATAAGCGCGCGAGTCCGCTCGTAATCCCATCCCGGCGTCGTCAGGTAGCCGTTGACGAAGATTGAGTTGACGGCGTTGAACAGGTCGCCCTGACGCTCGCCGAGGTTCAGTTCGCGCCCGCCTGCCGCCCGGACCTCGCTCTTCGGATTCAGCATCCTGAACAGGCACGCGACTTTGAGGCATCGCTCAGGCGTCAGCATGCGAGTCGTTTCGAGCGCCGTTCCGGCCACCGGATGAAGGAAATTGACGGGCACCGAGTCGATCGCGAGACGGCGCGTCGCATAGGCAAGGTCGAGAATGTCGTCGTCCGTCTCGCCCATTCCGATTATTCCGCCCGAGCAGGTCGAGAGTCCGGCCGCGCGCACGTTTTCGATCGTGCGCACGCGATCGTCCCAGGTATGCGTGGTGCAGATTTCCGGATAGAAGCGGCGGCTCGTGTTCAGATTATGATTTATCCATCCCGCGCCCGCCGCCTTCAGCCTCTCGGCCTGATCCCGTTCGAGAAGGCCGATCGAAAGGCATAGTTCGAGTTCCGGCATCTCGGCGCGGATCCGTTCGCAGGCCTCGGCCATGTGTTCGATGTCGCGTTCCGCCGGACCGCGCATGCTGCATACCATGCAGTAGCGGCGCGCTCCGCTCTGGGCGGTGAGCCGAGCGCCTTCGACGAGCTGATCCACGGTCTGCATCTTGTAGACCGGGATATCGGCCTTCGATACGCGTGACTGCGAGCAGTAATGACAGTCCTCGGCGCAGATTCCACTCTGCGCGTTACGCAGGATGCATATCTTCACGCGGCGGCCGAAAGACGCTTCGCGCACCCGGCGCGTCGCCGCAAGCAACTCGTCGAGCCGTTCGTCAGGCCAGTCGAGAATCGCCTGCGCGACTGAACGTTCGATTTCGACACCTGAAAGCACATCCGCGACCACGCGGTCGAGGTCGATAGCTGAAGGTTCGGTACTCATCACGGTCGATAGGATTCCATCCCCATCGCTCGCGCGCAACGGGCCGTATGCGCGCACGCCCGGGCATTGTCACGGAAGACGTTGCGCGACACGCGGGCTCATCGCGAGGCGTGTCCCCGTTCCAAAATCGAACCGATTATCGCGAGGCTGACCGGCTCCTTATGGCGAATCCGCCCGAGGTACGGAACGTCAACCAGCCGCGCGAGCGAATCGGCGTTGGTCTCGGTCGCGGGAGTGGCCTCGGGCTCAACGTCGCTCAGCACCGCGCCGCGCAGGTCGAAGCCTCTGGCCTTTGCGTAATGGACCGTGAGGACGGCCGCATTGAGGCATCCGAGGCGGTTGCCCACGACGAGCACGACTTCAAGCCCGAGTCGCAGCGCAAGGTCGGCGTAATTGAAGCTCCATGTGAGCGGCACGGCGATTCCACCCGCGCCTTCCACGATCACGAAATCGCTTCGGGCGGCGATTTCGCGGAAGCATCGCTCGATCCGCTCGGGATCGGGCGGCGCAAGGCGGTCCGCTTCGGCGGCGCGTGCGGGCGCGAGCGGGGAACGGTATCGATACGGGCATACCAGATCGAGCGATAGATCGGATGACGCCGCATAGATGAGCGCTCGCGCGTCGGCGGGCATCAATTCGCCGTCGGCGCCGGCGCATCCGGTCTCCGCGGGTTTCATCACGCCGACGCGCATCCCGCGCGCTTTCGCCGCAAAGGCGAGCGCGCATCCGAGCAGCGTTTTCCCCACCCCCGTATCGGTTCCGGTGATCATCAGGGCGCGCGCCGTCATGCCTCGGTCACCTCGCGTATCGATTCGAACGTCACACCGAGCAGCGTATCAAGCTCGCTCTCGCTTATCGAAAGCGGCGGCATCAGGACGATAACGTCGCCGAGCGGCCGAATCGCGACCCCGCGCCGCCGTGCCGCCTTGATCACGCGTACACCTGTCTGTTCGGCGATCTTGTAGGGCTCCCTGCGTGTTGGATCGCGCATCAGTTCGATTCCGACCATCATTCCGGCCTGCCGGATGTCTGCTACGTGGGCAAGCGCTGCGAATCGTTCATTGAGGACGTGCGTTATCTGCGCAATCCGAGGCGCCAGCCGCTCGATTACCGCCTCGTCGCGAAAAATCCCGAGGTTGGCGCACGCGACCGCGGCGGCGAGCGGGTTTCCGGTGTAGGTGTGGCCGTAGTAGAAAGCGCGATACTCGTCGGGCTCGCCGAGGAAGGCCGCGAAAATTTCCTCGGTAGCGAGCGTCGCCGCGAGCGGCAGGTATCCGCCGGTGATTCCCTTGCCGAGGCACATCAGGTCGGGGCGGAGTCCCGCATGCTCCGACGCGAACATCCTGCCGGTGCGCCCGAATCCGGTCGCGACCTCGTCGGCGATTACCAGTGCGCCGGCCTGATGGGCGAGGCGTGCAATCTCGCGCAGGTACTCGGGCGGATGGTTCCACATCCCGGCGGCGCCCTGCATGATCGGCTCGACAACCAGCGCCGCGAGTTCGCCGGAAGTCTCGCGGATGAGATCGCGCGCCTCAGCGAGCGAGCGCTCGAGCGCCGCGCCGGGCGCCATCCCGTGATGGAAGCGAAACACGTGGGGCGGATCGGTTTTTGCTGCGTCGAAGAGAAGCGGGCGCAGATGGCGATGGAACTGTTCGGCGTAACCAAGACTAACCGAGCCGAGCGTGTCGCCGTGATAAGAGCCGCTCAGCGTGAGAAAGCGCGTTCTTCGCGTCTCGCCCCTGAGTTGCCAGTATTGCGCCGCGATTCGAAGCGCCACCTCGACCGCCTCCGCGCCCGAGTCGGAATAGAAAACCCGCGCAAGACCCGGTGGAACGATCGCGATCAGAGCCTCGGCGAGTTCGGTCGCGGGGACGTTCGCCAGGCCGAGCATTGTCGAGTGAGCGACGCGGCCGGCCTGCGCGGCGAGCGCCTCGTCGAGCTCGCGCCGTCGATGGCCGTGGACGTTGCACCATAGCGAGGAAACCCCGTCGAGATAGCGGTTCCCGTTCACGTCGATCAGGTAATTCCCTTCGCCGCGTTCGATAATCAGCGGTTCCTCGTTCATCCAGATCTTCATCTGGGTGAACGGATGCCACACGTGGCGGCGATCGATCTCTGAAAGTCTCGCGTAGCGTTCGTGCTCAGTCATTGTTTGTTTGAAGGATGCTGACGAATCAGATGAGTTTGGATTCATGTGCCGCCTCGGCGAACGCCGAGAGCGCCCGGTCGAGTTCGCCGCGCGAGTGAGCGGCGGTAGGGGTTGCGCGAAGCCGCGCCGTACCCGCAGGAACGGTGGGCGGACGGATCGCGATCACGTACACGCCGCGGGAAAAAAGCGCACGCGAGAGACGAAGCGCCGCCTCCGACTCGCCCACCATCACGGGCAATATCGGTGAGGCGGTCTCGCCGATAGTGAAGCCGAGCCGCTCTAGTCCGGCGCGGAGATAGCGGGCGTTGTCGTGCAGGCGATCGACCATCCAGGGCTCCGATTCCAACACGCGAAGCGCGGCGTCGGCCGCGGCGGCGTTCGCGGGCGGCAGGCCCGTCGAGTAGATGAAGCTTCGCGCCCTGTTCACCAGATAGTCGGTCAGAATGGCGGAGCCGGCGACGTAAGCCCCGTACGCGCCGAGTGCTTTGCTGAGCGTGCCGATATGGACGTCGATCTCGCGCGTCAGCCCGAGTTCCGCGGCAAGGCCCGCTCCCGCCGGGCCGATTACGCCGACGCCGTGTGCCTCGTCGATGACGACGGCGGCGCGGTGTTCGCGCGCCAGTTCGACGATTTGCGCGAGCGGCGCGAGATCGCCGTCCATGCTGAAGACGGAATCGCTGACGATGAGCCGCCGGCGGGCGTCGCGCGATTCGTCGAGCAGCGTCCGCAGATGGGCGACATCGCGATGGCGATAAATGGCGACGTGTGCGCGGCTGAGGCGGCATCCGTCGACAAGGCTCGCGTGGTTGAGTTCATCGCTCAGGATCGCATCGCCCGGTCCGGCGAGCGCACCAAGGACGCCGATATTGGCGAGGTATCCGGAACCGAACACCAGCGCGGATTCGAGGCCCTTGAAATCGGCGATATGCTTTTCGAGCCGCACGAGAGGTTCGAGATTGCCCGCAATAAGACGCGACGCACCAGCGCCGCTTCCGTATTGCGCAAGCGCGTGTGCTGCGGCTTCCTTGACGGCGGGATGCGCCGCGAGCCCGAGGTAATTGTTCGACGAGAGCATCAGGAGACGCCGACCGCCGATCGTGACGGTCGTATCCTGCGCACTTTCCACAACGCGGAGCGAGCGCCTGAGCGATCGCCGCTCGAGGTCCCGAAGTGCGTCCTCAAGTTCCGAATCCAAAATCGCCATCGCATGAGAAGTTTGTCGCAAACCTTGCGTGCGCGCGAGAGCCGGATCGCGACGCCGAACCAGTGGTTGTCCGATAGCGCGTCGTGATAATCCAGAAGGACGGGGCCGGCGCTCAGCCGGCCTCATTGATTCAAGAAGAAGGGAGTTAGTGATGGCGGGCCTGTATTTTGAAGAATTCGAAGTCGGCCGCGTGTTCAAGCATGCCACGACCCGCACGGTGAGCGAGATGGACAACGTGCTGTTCAGCGCGCTGACGCACAATCCGCAGCCGCTTCATCTCGACGAGGAATTTGCCTCGAAGACCGAGTTCGGCAAGCGCCTGGTCAACAGCATTTTCACGCTCGGCCTGATGATCGGGGTCTCGGTCTCCGACACGACGCTCGGCACGACGATCGCGAATCTCGGAATGTCCGACGTGAGATTTCCGAAGCCCGTGTTCCACGGCGATACGCTGCGCTCCGAGACTTCCGTGGCTGAAAAGCGCGAAAGCCGCTCGCGCGCCGACGCCGGCATCATCGTGTTCGAGCATCGATGCTTCAATCAGCGCGACGAGGAAGTCGCGTATTGCCGTCGCTCCGCCCTGATGCGCAAGGGACCCGCATGATTATCCAGCGTTCTTTTCTGTTTGTTCCGGGCGACAGCGAGCGAAAGCTCGCGAAGGGCGAATCGGCCGGCGCCGACGCGCTGATACTCGATCTGGAGGATTCGGTTCCAGCAAGCCGCATCGAGATCGCGCGCACGATGGTTCTCGGCTACCTGAAGAGCCATCCCGCGCGCGAGCGGTCTCGGCTATGGGTGCGGATAAACCCGCTCTCTACGCCGAAGGCGCTGCCCGACCTCGCCGCGATCGTTGCCGGAGCGCCGGACGGAATTCTTCTGCCAAAGGTCACCTCTTCGGCCGACGTGGTGGTGCTCGACCATTACCTCGACGCGCTCGAGACGCGAGAGGGAATTGCGCGCGGTTCGATCCGTATCCTGCCGGTTGCGACCGAGACCGCTGCCGGCGTGTTCACGCTCGGCGGGTATGCGGGATGCAGTCCGCGCCTGTTCGGGCTTACCTGGGGCGCGGAGGACCTGTCGGCGGCGCTCGGCGCGAGCACGAAATGCGACGAGTCGGGCGATCTCGAGTTCACTTACAGGATGGCGCGTTCGCTGTGCCTGTTGGGCGCGGTTGCAGCCGGAGTCGAACCGATAGACACGACCAGCACCGATATCCGCAACATGGATTCGGTTCGGCGCGAATCGGAGGCGGCGCGGCGCGCGGGTTTCACCGGCAAGATCGCGATCCATCCAGACCAGGTCGGGGTGATCAACGCGGCGTTCACGCCGTCGCCCGAGGACGTGGCGTATGCGACGCGCGTGGTCGAGGCTTTTTCGGGCGGCGCCGGGACGATCGCGCTCGACGGAAAGATGCTCGACATGCCGCATCTGAAGCAGGCCCAGCGGGTGCTCGTGATGGCTGAGGCGACGCGCAAGCGCGGCGGTTGAGAGCGCGGCGCGACGCCTGACCGCGCACGCAAGCGTACCGATCGCGCAGCGCGCGCGCGACAGGTACGTGCGGCCGGAGCGTGGCTACGAACGCTCGGCGGCTACTCGCCTTCCTGCTGCGACCATCGCAGGAAGACCACGCTCGCGGCGATCATGAGAATGAGCGCCTGCCCGACCCACATCAGGATGCCGCCGATCCTCTGATCGGAGAGGGCCGTCATCCCCCACGGCTGCGGAGCGTCGAGCCAGGTGTAGATGACGGATTGGGCGAGCGTTACCGGAGCGGCCACGGCCGTCATCGGGATAATGAGCAGGAACAGGTACAGGACCTGGAGCGGACGCGGAAGGCTCGGAAACTCGGGCATCGGGCTCAGGATGGGCCACCATAGCAGCACGCCCGCCGAGAGCAGCGCCGCGCGAATCCCGCCGTAAAACGGCCGCGCGTGGCAGATCTGATTGCATACGAGCGGATAGTGAATCGTCGCGAACACTACTGTGAAGGCGCCGAACGCGACCGGTGCGCGGGTAAGGAATCGCACGACGGGCCGTATCCCCGGCCGGGTCAGCACCGGGCGCAGCATCCAGTCCGGGAGCCCGAACAGAAGCAGCGGCGCCGCCACCATCACGAGCAGTATCTGCTCGGTAATGTACGCGACGAAAACGCGCTGCCACGCAAGCCGGTCGAGCGGTCCGGCCACCACTGCGGCCGTTACGGCCAACGAGGCGAAAAAGCAGAGCGTCTGCCACCATTCGGGGCGCCGTTTGATCTTGGCGATGGCGCCGAGATACCCAGCCGCCATCACGGCCACAAATACGTAAACCCACGCATGCGACGGACGCGGCATCGCCATCCCGTTCATCGGGCCGCCGACAACCGATTGAATCGTGGGGCTTTTGGCCGCCGCCCCGACCCCATCGATAGTGAACGCACCTGCGGCGGTGATAGCTGCCACCAGCGCGGTCTTCATTCCAGCTCTCATGTTCCTGGCAACCTCCGCACGGTTAACCAATCGGCCCTGTCCTTGCGCGACAGGGGTGTCTTTGCGGCGGTGGAAAAGCGAATCGGCGCTCGACGCAATCTTATAATCGTCGCACGCAAATCTATCTTAACGTTATGCGCATCATTGGCCCCGCATTTCCAGTAGGCGCGGATTAAAAAGATTTCATCGCGGGCTCAATGCGGCGGCGGCGTGTTCGCGAGCATCGAGGCCGCGACGAGCGCGGCGAGAAGCAGGACGCATTCGGCGCCGACCGTGCGCGCGAGCGATTTGCGCGCGGCTGATTCATCGCTGGCCGGAACGATCAGGTAGCGGTTGTAGGCGCCGATCGCGAGAACGATCGCGAACAGTGCGATCTTGGCGAGCAGCGTCCGGCCGTAAGCCGTATCGACAAGGCGCGCGACGCTTGCGCCGAGAGTCTGATAAGCCATCGTGACGCCCGATAATCCGAGCGCGAGCACCATCCACGCAATCATCGCCGAGACCCGCCGGGTCGCATCGCCGAGCCACGGCGCGTCCGGTTCCGTCGTCAGCATCAGCAGCAGCCCGCCTATCGCGCCCAACCAGAAACCGGCTGCGGTCTCGTGAATGAAGTAGATCGCAACCCCGGCGTAGCCGTGGTCGATCGCATGGCTTGAAAACGCTTCGAGGATGAACAGCGCGCTCACCAGCATCGTCAGCCGCGAGGCGGCGCGTTCCGGCTGCGAGCGCATGATAGCCACTGCGGCGATCGCGACAGCCCCGGCAATCCTGCACACCCATAAAAATCCCGCATTGGTCGAAGCGACTGCTTCGGGCACGAAGCGGATCGCGCCGCTGATGGAAACGTCCGCCATCTGCGCCACCTGCGCGAGCATCGCAAGCGGCGTGGTCACAAGCACGCCCGCCGCGAGCGCGACCCACAGCGGGCGAAACGTGCGAAGGGCGCGCCCGCGGACGTTTCCGTCGCGCGGCACGACCGACAGCACGAAGGCTGCGGTGCCGAGCAGCAATTCCTCGCACGCGACAAGCGGCCATTCGATTGCGGCGAGCCGGTAGAGCGGGTTCATTGCGGGGCGGGCGCGACCGTGAAGGTGTACGAACCGTTGGTGCGATGGCCGTCCTCGGCGACGACCTGCCATTCCACCTTGTAGTGCCCTGGCGCGAGACGGCCCACCTTCACGCTGAGCGTGCGATGGTCGGAGCCGACACTCGGAGCACCGCTGTCGTGGCTTTGGCCGTGCGCGTCGAGCACCTTCAGTTTCGCAAACGCGTGCTCGATAGGAGCGTTGTAAGTGATGCTCACCTTGCCTGGCGATGACTTGACGGTTGCGCCCGCGCACGGGTTCTCCGTGGACGGATACGCGTGCGCCATCGCGGCTCGTGGCGCGCCGAGGAGCAGTATCGCCAGCACGGCCTGAGTTGTGATCGCCAGTCGAAGAGTGCGAATCTTCATAGCGGAGTCCAGTTGGTGGCCGGAACTGCGTCGTCGAGGAAGATGTCGAGAAGGCCGAGCACCGCGGCATGCGTCGCCGGAACGGTCGCATTGTTCAGCGGAACCTGCGTCGCGGCGCTCAGCTCGATATAGCTGCCGACATAGGCGATGCCGGGCGTCATGCGAATGTCGGGAAAGGTCTCGCCGGCGGGGCCGGTAACGAGTTGGTCGTAGTTGAACTCGACATAGGGGAACAGATCCCGCAGCGGCCATCGAAGCCCGATATCTTTCACGTTATTGCTCAGGTACGGGAGCGAGTACTCGATCACCTCGTCGGCGAACATCTCGTGGCTGGTATGGCCGCCGAGCGCGGCAACGTAGCCGAAATCGCCCTGGAAGCCGATCGGGCGCAGGTACTTGAGAACGCTCCAGTTGGGCAGATCTCCCATCCCCTTGGCCCACAGCATCAGCGGGCCGAGGCTGGTGTGCTGCTGATCCTGCACGCTTGGATTTCCGGTCGGCAAGTCCAGTTCGGCGGCGATCGATAGTCTCAGCTCGTGCTTTGGGATGGTCAGAAACGCCCACTTCGGAAGCACTTCGAGATTGCCGAAGCCGGTTTCGTACGCGCCCTGTTTGGGCGAAAGGCTTATCCATTCGGTTGACAGGGTGAGACTTGCGGTTTTACTGAGTTGTTTTTCGATCGACGAGCCAAGCGAAAACTCTCTGCCGTCGGCGGTTCGATACCAGGACGGCTGCAGGATGTCGAATTCGTTCTTTGGATTCGCGTCTTCAGTGATCATCGGTTCGATGAACTCGTAGTCGCCAACTATACCGTGCGCCCACGCTCTCGCACCCGGCATCGCGACCGCCAGAGCCGCGATCGCTATCAATATTATCCGGCCGTTTCGCATTACCAGACCCGTGACGGCCCGCCCGGGGCACGCCTTCGATGCACCGCTGAAGAGCATTCGCCGCCAACGGTTACCTAACTCGAAAAAGAAAAATATCGGGTCAGCAGGCAAACGTTCGCGGCGGGGGGGGATCTGGTGCTTCGAGGATTCGTGAACTGAGCGTCAGCGACATGTCACGCGCAGCCCCGAGCGTGTGGCGCGGCGCGTAAACGAAAGCCCGCGCGCAGGGCAGCGGAACATACGAAGCGCTCAGAAAACGATCGGCGGACGTGAGCGGATGGCAAACATTGAGAGTGATCGCCGGATGGGCGCCGGGTTCGACGATCACACCGCAACAGAGCGGAAGGCTTCCGATCAGGACGACAAAGCATAGCGCCAGGGCAACGAGCGGCAGGTCGCGAACTTTTTTCAGAACAACCATCGCCCTTTTTCGAGCGCGCTCACGGTCACGTCAACTTTGCTGCCGTGCTTGGTTACAGGAAGCTTGACCGGCACGCAGGAGGCCTTGCCCGTGCGCATGTGATTGATACGGTAGCGGGTGCCGCACGTCCGGCACATCAGGTATCCGTTATGCGCCGAATAGCCGGCGCGATGCCTGTAACATTCCCGGCATGCGTCGAATGCGGCGTAGACTTTGCCCTTGGCGCTGCGGGCAAGCAGAAAGCGCAGCCGCTTGCCGGCGCTGTCGCGGTAGCAGAATAGTTTTGCGGTTCCTGGCGCGAGGTTCTGGATGCTGATTTCGAGCGTGCCGGAGCCACGCACCGCCGTGCACGCGGGGCCGGAGGAGCGAGTCGCCAGCAAAAACGCGGCAACCACCATCGCGACAACCGCGATCCCGGCGGTCCTGGTCAAGCGTCTTTTCCTCTGGCGCCGCATCGCACGGATTACAACACGCGCCGTGACGCGGTAGCAAGCGCGCGGCGCGCTGCGAGGTGAAAGACTTCCCGCGCGGGCGCTCTCTTTATCGGCCCTCGAATTTGGGCGTGCGTTTTTCGAGGAACGCCCGCAATCCTTCCTGGAAATCACCCGACCTGAAAAGCAAGAGTAGCTGCATCAGCACGTGATGGCTGTGCGACTCGAAGTCCTCGCTGAGGCCGTGACGATACAGACGCTTTATCGCGCGGACCGCGAGAGGAGCGTTCTCCGCGATCTTCGCCGCCCATTGCTCGGCCTCGGCCATCAGATTCTCGTGCGCGACGACCTTGTTGACGAGCCCGAGTTCGAGCGCGCGCGCGGGCCCGATATCGTCGGCGATAAAGCCGATCTCGCAGGCGCGCGCCCATCCGACCAGCCTCGGCAGGAACCATGTGCCGCCGCTTTCCGGAACGATTCCGCGCTTGGCGAAGGCGGGAACCAGCTTGGCCCGATCGCTCATCAGGCGGATGTCGCATCCGAGCGCGAGGTCGAATCCGTAACCGGCCGCCGGCCCGTTGAGCGCGCAGATGACCGGAACGTCGATCTGATGGAGCGTGACGGTTGGCAGTTCACGGGTGCTCAGATGGGAAGCGCCGCCGAGCTCGGCGCCGATTCCGCGCCCTGCGGCGGTGTCCTTCAGATCGAGCCCGCTGCAGAAGCCGCGGCCCTCGCCGGTGAGCACGATCGCCCGCACCTTCGGATCGTTGTCGAGTTCCGAGAGCCGCTCGCCGAGCGCATTGAGCATCTCGACGCTTATCGCGTTCATCCGGTCCGGGCGGTTGAGTCTCAGTACGGCGATATTGTCCTTGCGTTCGCACAGCAGGTCGCTCATCGGGATTGGTTCCTTTTCAGAGTGGGGGTCGCGCTCGCTCCATGACACGGGAGGTTACGGTGCCGTTTTACTCGGTGCGAGGGGCGGGCGGCAAACACGCCGTGGCGGGAGGATCGGGATGCGAGCGCGGCAAGACACGCCGCGTTTGACCCTCGATGAACGTGTATTTATCATGCAACTTAAACTGGAGCGCCGGGTTCAAAGCCATGAAAAACGAAAACGCGGGTACGATAAGCGAGGTTCTCGTCCATGACCATCGCCGGCTCGAAGAGCTGCGCGATCGCGCCGGGCGTGCGCTTCGGACGGGAAACAGCGGCGAAGCCGCCGGTGTGTTTGCGCAGTTCGACAAGGGCCTTAGGCACCACATCTGCGTCGAGGAGGAGCTTCTGTTCCCCGCGCTCGAACGCGAGGGCGGTCTTCGCCGGGACTTCGGACCGACAGGCGTCATGATCGCCGAGCATCGCACGATAGAGGGCCTGCTGGAGCGGCTGGCGCGGGAGTTTTCCGGCGCAGCGGGAACGGAGAGTGCGGGCGCGGCGGCGATGGATCAACTCACGGCGATACTCGAAGCGCATGACGCGAAGGAAGAGATGGTGCTTTACCCGATGGCGGATCGGGTGATTGGCGAAGCCGGGCGCGATTCGATCGTCGCGAAACTGCGCGGCGAGTGAGGCGGCGACGGCGCTTTGCGGCGCCGCGTTGGGAGAGGCTTGCAATGCTCCTTGGGATGCTTGGCTCGGTCTCGCTGGGCGACGTGATACGCGGGATGTTCGACATGTCGACGCGATGGGAC
>JAKAVX010000031.1 GCA_021827465.1 Deltaproteobacteria bacterium
GCTTTCCGACGGAACCCGCAAGGTTATGAAGATTTCCGAGGTCACCGGGATGGAGGGGGAGATGATCATGATGCAGGACCTGTTCGAGTTCACGCGCACCGATACCGGGCCAAAGGGCGAGGTAGTCGGGCATTTCTCTTCGACCGAAATCCGCTCCGCGTATTCGCGGATGCTCGAGGCCGCGGGCTTCAAGCCCGACAAGAGGCTGGTGCGCGCGGGCGCGGCCGGTTAGCCCGATGCCTTACCTGGTGGCAGGGCTGATTTTCGCCTCGATCATGGCGGTCGGCGCGTACGTTGCGTTTCGCCCCGGCGCGGCCGGCACGGCCGAGCAGCAGTTGATGGCGCGAATCGCGCGCCCCGCCTCTCCGGCTGCGGCCGAAATCCTGAAAGCGCAGGCCCTAAACCGCAGGAAAGGCAAGCTCATCTCGCTGCTCTATCGGCTCGACCTGACCCATCGGCTCGAAGAGCATCTGTGGCAGGCCGGCATCTACATGCGCGTGAGCGACGTGGTGCTCCTGATGCTGGTGCTGTTCGGCAGCGGAGTGGTTATCGGCACGGCGGTGTGGAAGGATCCGATGCTTGCAACGGCGACCGGATGCGGACTTGCGATGGCGCCGGTCGCGTACGTGCGGGTCCGGCGCAGACGCAGGCTCAGGCGTTTCACTCTGCAGCTGCCGTTCGCTCTCGACCTGATACGTTCGTCGCTCGAAGCGGGGCACTCGCTGCTGCGCGGGCTGCAGGTCGTCGTTTCGGAGTTCCAGGATCCGATGTCCACCGAACTGCGCTCGGTTATCGAGCAGTCGCGCCTTGGCCTTCCGCTTCCGCGCGCGCTCGAGGAGATGCTAAAGCGGGTCCCGGTCGAGGATCTCCGCCTGTTCGTGGTCGCGGTGCGGGTTCAGTCGGAGGTCGGCAGCAGCCTTGCGCAGATAATCAGCCGTCTTGCCGAAATCGTCCGCACCCGCCAGCGCGTTCAGGACCAGGTGAAGGCGCTGACCGCGCAGTCGCGGATGAGCGGATGGGTGGTGGGATTGCTGCCTGTCATAATCCTGGGGGCGTTCAGCGTGATACAGCCGTCATACACGCGCGTGCTGTTTCACGATCCCGCCGGAGTCCGGATTCTCAAGGTCGCCGCCGTGCTTGACGTGCTCGCCTTCGTCACGATCCGCAAGCTCCTCAAGGTGAAGTTCTGAGATGTCGGAGTTCTTCATAAGCGTCACGATTTTCCTGCTCCTTGCGATCTCCGGCACTGCGGTATGGGCCGCCATCTTCAGCCGCCATCGCAACCTCGATGAGCGCTTCGACAATCTTGCGCTCAAGATGAAGGTCGCCTACGGGGGCCTGTTGCCGCACGAGGCCGAGGAGGAGGGCGTCGCGCGAGCGATGTTCCTGTGGGCGATCGAGCGTCTGCCCGCGCCGAAACTCGACACGCCCGAAGGGCGCAAGCTCTCGAGCATCCTGATTCAGGCCGGCTATCTGAGCTCGAGCGCGCCGCGCAACTTTCAGGTAATCCGCCTCATGTGCGCGGTCGGCGGCACGCTCGGAGCGGTGCTGCTTGCTATTGCCCTTAATGCCAGCGGACTCAGACCGGTTCTGATGATGTTCAGCGGTGCGGGAATCGGCGGATGGCTTCCCTACTTCATCGTCTCGCGCAGGTCTCATAACCGCCAGCACGAGATCGCAAGCCAGCTTTCCGACGTTCTCGATCTGCTGGTGGTTTGCGTCGAAGCCGGCCTCGGGATCAACGAGGCGATAAAGGTCGTCGCGTCGGAGACCGATCGCCAGGGCCAGGAGATCGGTCGGGAACTCGCGATGGTGTCGGCCGAGTTGTCGGCGGGTTCGAGTCTCGGGCAGGCGCTGCGCGGACTTGCCGACCGGGTCGCCGTCGAGGACGTCAAGCCGCTCGCCGCAACCATGATCCAGAGCGAGCAACTGGGCGCGCAGATGGGCCCCGCGCTACGCTCCATCTCCGACGGTCTTCGCAACACGCGCCGCCTTCGCGCCGAGGAAGCGGCGCAGAAGACTACGGTCAAGATCCTGTTCCCGCTGGTCTTCTTCGTTCTGCCCGCGATGATGGCCGTGATCGTCGGGCCCGCCATGATCCAAATCATGCGCACGCTTCATCGCTAGGCTCGTTCAATTTTCGCCAATCGACGCGGCGCCTTGCGAAAATTCGGCGCCGTGGCGATTTGCGAGACGCAGGGACCGCAATCTTGCCCACTTGACGTGACGCAGGTCCGGCAATAGCGATCCAGTTGATGACCGATACGTTCACCAGGCAGCGCGCGCTCGAACTATGGGCCGAAGCCTATCGGCATCATATGCGCGCGCTCGCCTTGGCCGCCGAGGACGAGCATGAGCCCGCCTGCGAGGAGATGAGCCGCGCGATCGGCTTGTACTCGATGTCACTCGACCTGTGCCCCACCGCCGAGGCGTATACGTTTCGGGGATGGGCCTACAACGCGCTCGGGCGCATCGATGATGCTATCGAGGAATGCAAGCGGGCAATCGAGATCGATCCCGACTTCGGAAATCCCTACAACGACATCGGGACGTACCTGATCGCCAAGGGCGATCTCGATGGCGCGATAGAATGGCTCGACAAGGCCAAGACCGCGCCGCGCTACGAGCCGCGCCATTATCCGTATATAAATCTCGGGCGGTTGTACGCCGCCAAGGGAATGGTCGTGAAGTCAATAGAACAGTTCGAGCAGGCGCTTGCTCTCGCACCTGACGCTGAGGCGAAGGTTTCAATCGAGCGGGTGGTAGCCCAACTACGCTCGGTTCTCAACTGAGCGCCACCGCGCGCCGCCCCCGGCAGCGCCGAACGATCCCGTTACTAAGGGAGGGGCTTGCAATGGTCAAAGTTGGCGATACCGCGCCGGATTTCACGCTGTCCTCGCACGACGGTGCCGCGGTCGAACTGGCGACGTTCAGAGGCCGAAAGGTCCTGCTTTGGTTTTATCCCGAGGCCGACACGCCTGGCTGAACGCTCGAGGCTCGCGGGTTCCGCGACCATCAGCAGTATTACGACGAGAACCGTATCCAGGTGCTCGGCGCGAGCTTCAACACGCCCGAGCAAAACCGCGCTTTTGCAGAGAAACTCGAGCTGAGGTTCCCGCTACTTAGCGATAGCGAGCGCACGACAGCTTTCGCGTACGGCGCGTGTACGGATCTTCACGCGCGACATCCGGCGCGCATGAGCTTTCTCATCGACGAACAAGGCAGGATCGAGCGTGTGTACGAGCGCGTCGATCCGCGTGAGCATCCCGCCCGTATCCTCGCCGAAATTCTCGGCGAGTAAGGGCTCTCTCCTGCTGGCGGGGGCGTGGCGCGTGGCGCGATGCCCGCGCGTGACGTTGTGTGCCATTATTTTGAGGCAATTCGATATCGCACCGGCAAAAAATTGCCGCATAACAACGTCAGTTTCCAGATGGTTAAGGGCTTTCTGATGCCCTGACTAGCGCCCTATGTGGCCCTCGGATTGCATTGATGCACGCGCCGCTTTGTCAGGGGGGGAAGCGTGGGCGTCTGCGCGCTCTTGGTTTCCTCCCGAGAGGTGTACTGCGATGGATGATGCGCCGAGGGAATCGAGAAACCTGGTTACCCCTGAAATCCCGTGTCTGAACTCCGGCGCCGACTGGTTGGAGGTGGAGGAGTTGCTGGAGGGAGCGGAGCAGGTGGGGGGGATGCTGGTGAAGTCGGCGCAGTTGCGCCGGGTGATGCACAATATCGCCAGGCTCGGCCCGCACAAGGCAACCGTGCTCATCCAGGGCGAGTCCGGCACCGGCAAGGAACTGGTCGCCCGCGCGCTGCATGCGATGGGTTCGGTGCCCAACGGCCCGTTCGTGACCTTCAACTGCTCCAACCTGCTCGACACGCTGGCCGAGTCGCAACTGTTCGGCCATATCAAGGGCGCCTTTACCGACGCCCGCGAGGACTCGCTCGGCTACTTCCGCTCGGCCAACGGCGGCACGCTGTTCCTTGACGAGATCGGCGAACTGCCGCTCAAGCTTCAGCCCAAGCTGTTGCGCGCGGTGGAGACCCACGAGATACAGCCGGTGGGCTCGGCGCACAGCTACAAGGTCAATATCCGGCTGGTCGCGGCGACCAACCGCGACTTGCGCGCGATGGTCAAGGCGGGGCAGTTCCGCGACGACCTTTACTACCGGCTCAACTCCGCGGCGATCCATATACCGCCGCTGCGCGAGCGGCGCGAGGCGGTGCCGGCCTTCGTCGGACACTTTATCGAGCACTACAGCCGCCTGTTCGGCAAGAACGTGCGCTGCGTCTCGCGCCGCGCACTGGAGGCGCTGTGCGCCCACACCTGGCCCGGCAACGTCCGCGAACTCGCCCACGCCATCGAATCCTCCGTCCTGCTCGCCGACTCCGACCGTATCTCCCTCGCCGAACTCCCCGATAGCGTGTTCGACAATCGGAGCGAAGCGGGCGCGGGCGAGTCGGTCTCGATTCCGGTGGACGACGAGCCGGCCGATTCCCGTTGCGACGGCGAACGGCCTTCCGGATTTTCCCTTGACGGCGCGATACGCGCCGCTTCCAAGGATGCGCTGCTTAGGGCGCTCGACGCGACCCACGGCAACTGCCATCGCGCCGCCGATCTGCTCGGCGTCTCGCGCTACACCGTTTACCGGATGCTGACGCGCTACGGCCTTTCGGACGCTCGCAACCGCAACGGATGGCGCAAGAGCAACTGAGCGGACAGCGCACGCGTCTACGTTTCACTTGACGATTCTCCGGCCGGTCGCCCTCGACCGGCCGTTTTTTTTCGGCTTCGCACCGTGGGCAGCTTGCCTACACTGGAGATGAATGCCCAGCCGATCTTGCGCGGATGGGCGTTTGAAGGCGGCTCGCCGAGTGACCTGGGACAGCGGCGCTGCTGGGAATGCCGACTTCCCTTGAGCGCCGCGGATTTCAGGGCGAGCGGCGGATAGCCGAAGTCAAAAGAGCCGACGGATGAGATTGTCGAGAGCACACGCGATGCGGCTCAGGCGGGATCGTTGCGGCTTCGTCCGGATAGCCGGCGCGCCATCGCGTCGGGAAGGGCGGTCCTTGCGAGCCTGAGGTAGTTCTTGACGCGAAATGGGTCGAATTTGAGCGCGCACAAAAACGCGCGACGGGCGCGTGCCCGGTCGCCCGCCGCCAGCGCGCTCAACCCGATATAGCCGAGGATGCTTCGCGGAGCCCGCTCTCTTCCGCTCACGTGGCGTATAGGGTCCACTACGTAACGCTCCCGCACCATCCGGCGAAAGACCTCACCCGCGCGGTCCTGGCCGCCGGGCGGTTTGAGCGCGACGGGATAATGCGCGAAACGCCACGCCGCGAGCCGTTCCGGCACGTAGATGAAACAGCCCTGCTCGCGTAACCGAAGCCACAGGTAAACGTCCTCGAAGGCGGTCAGTTCCTCGGGCCATCGGCCAGCCGCTTCCAGTGCGCCACGGCGCATCACGACACCGCTCGGCATGATCGGCCAGAGCGCGTGCAGCATGTCGTCGAGCGTGGGAGGGCGCCTCGGGCGCGCGCCGACCAGCGAGGTGTTGAGCGCGTCTCCGTTGGCGTCGACGATTTCGAGGTCGCAGTAGGCCATCACGCACTCCGGATTGGCGTCGATCTCTGCAACCATCCGCGCGAGCATCCCAGGCGCCCACCAGTCGTCGGCGTCCAGAAAGGCCAGGTACTCGCCGCCGGAATTGGCAACCGCAAGGTTGCGCGCAGCGGAGGGGCCGCGGTTCTGCTGCTCAAGTACGGCTATCCGGCCGCGATAACGGGCCAGGATTTCGCGGCTTCGGTCGCGCGAGCCGTCGTCCACCGCAACGATTTCGAAATCGGAAAAGCTCTGCGCGAGGGCGCTTTCGATCGCGGGCTCAACGGTTTTCTCAGCATTGAAGACCGGAATTATCACCGACACTCGCGCCATCAATCGGCACTCCGCGAATGCCGGCGCGGAGCCCGGGCTGTCGGGCGGCTCGCGGCGCTGGCGCGGACGGACGTTGGTGCGACGAAGGGCCGGTCAAATGTTGGCGAACACGCCATACTAAGCGCGCAGCCCAACACCGCCCCGCCGCCAGCGTAAAGCACGCGGAGATTTCCACGCGGATAGGTCGCGGCCCGTGATTCTCTCAATCGCTTCGACTTCGGGCAGTAACTTTTCTCTGAGCCATGCGTCCGTGCCGGGGGCGAGCGGAGGAAACAGCTCGCCGCCGTCAAAAATAGACCGCCATACTCCAGTGTATTCCAGCGCGTTGATGGTTCGGTAGCGTCTGTGGCTCTTCAGCCAGTAATAGAGACGACGCGCCTTGCGTGCAACCCTCAAGCTCCTCGGCCGCGTTTGATACGAGTTCCTTGCGCGACTGTCGAATCTGCAGGACTCCGGGTCGATCCTTGGGATATTGAGGAAATCGCAGATGTCGCCAAGGTAGCGTCGGCAATCGGCCTTAAGGTCTTCGTAAAAGGTGATTAGAACGTTATTGGAGCCGAACTGCTCGATCCAACCCCCGAGATGGTGACCGTAGCGGGCGCCTTCCTTCAACAGATGGTGGCGCTCAAGCTCTAATTCGAACGGTCCACGCACGATCGCCATTCGGCTGAGCATCCTGTACTGCGAGTGGGCACGCTCGACCGGGTCCCGCAGAGTAATGACTATCTTGCAATCGGGCAGATGCTTCCAAATCCGCCTTCGAGCTTCCTCGAACGGAAAATACGGACATACCTCCGCAACTGGCAGATCGCGAGTGCAATGGCGGAAATGCCACGCGTACCACTCGAGTCCCTTGTCGTAGTGCAGCGACCAGAAAGCCGTCTCCTTGACGTCGTGCGGCAAGCCTACGTGCGAGCGCAGCGCTTCGTTGAGCCACGTGGTCCCGGTTCGTCCGGGACCGACCGCGATGAAATCGGGAAGAATCAGTTTTGCCTTGGCGGGAGTGCGCTTGCCGCGGGCTGTCATCACTGAGGCAGAGTCCTCCTCCTGAAATTTGCGAGTCTTCGCAAGCGATCACAGAAGCCATGTCCCGCCCTTGGCCCGGGTAGCGCGGTTTCAGACGACCCCCCGATTTGGTTTTGAAATGCGGAGTATCCACCCCGCTGCGGCGAGTTGACAGTGTCTTTTATCGCGGAAGTTGTTTCGATCGCAACGTTTTGGAACAAAAAAGCTCTTCGCGAGAACGCTTATGATTGCACCCAGCGCGGCGTCAACGGCCTTGCAGAACGAAGCCGCCAGCGGCAGGCTGGAGTCTGCTATCGCTCGGCCCGCGGGCGCTCTGGCGCCGGATGTTTCCACGCCGACAGATCGCGCCCAATCAGCTTCTCGAAGGCCTCTATCTCGGGAAGAAACTCGCGCCGCAGGCGCACACCGACCTCGGGAGCAAGCGGAGGAAACTCCTCGCCGCGCCCAAAGCAGAAGCGCCACACGCCAAGCCGGTCGAGCAGATCGATCATGCGGTTCCATCGATTCAACCGCATCCAATCGCGCGCGTTGCGCGCGTTTTGCGCAAGCCTGCGGCTTCGCGGCGCGTGCGTCACCGTGTTGACGCGCTCGGTTGCAAGCGAGCGTCCCTCGACCATCACGCGCGGCGCGCCGATGAACTCGCATACGCGGTCCAGATACGCCTGTGGCGAGGCCACGAGGTCGTCGTACAAGCATACGAGAACCCGCTCGGCGCCGAAGGTTTCCTGCCACCTGCGAAGATAATGCGTGTAGCGCGAGGACTCCTTGACCAGGCGGTTTTTGGCGATCGTCTCTTCGAAACCGATACGGGTCCACGCATCGCGGCGCATCACCCGGTATGACGAATACAGCCGTTCGACCGGGTCCCGGAACGAGCAGATTATTTTCGCGTGCGGGATGTGCAGCGCGATCCGTTCGAGCGCTTGCGCGGAGCTGAAGTAGTTGGGATCAATCTCGCCGATCGGAAGCTCGCTCCCGTATCCGCGAAAGAATTCCCGGTACCACCCAATCCCGCGGGAATAATTCTTGACAAAAAAATCCGTCTCCTTGGTTCCGTGCGGAAGGCCAACCTGACCCTGAAGCACCTCGTGAAGCCAGGTTGTGCCAGTCCTCTGGGGACCGACCGCAACGAAGCCGGGAAGCCTAAAATCCTCAGCCATCTTTGGAATTTCTGTCCTGCCTTGAGGCGCTGACGACGCCGCGTAGTTTTACACAAGCGAGGGACGGATCAAACAGGGCTGCTCGAAAGGCCGCGTCCACCCTTGGGCGGTCAGCCGAGCCGTGCATTCGCCCGCGCGCCCACTCTTGTCCGTCCCACTGAAGAAGTACTTACGATTGACCGCGCAGCATCGCGCGTCCACCGCCTCTCCTCGCGCGCGTGCGGACGACTGTCGGAGGCTTGCGACACCATGCTCAGGACCTAGCCCGCCACGGCTGCCAAGCCTTTCAGGAACAGATCCGTTCCAAGCCTGGGTACCGTTACGACCGCCAGCACCTCGCTTGCCGTTCCCGCCAACGCCCGGACGCCGAGCGTAATCCGCGCGTCCACGAGCAGCGCCGCAGTGCTCGTTCTCAACGCAACCGCAAGCGCCGAGCATCCGTCCCGCCTCTTCTCCAATCCCATGAAAGCGCCGACCCGCGACCATGCGCTTTCTCGCATCGATGATAGACAACGCTCAACATTGTATTCACTGCGCTTCAATGGGAATATCCTATTACCCTGTTCGCCTTATTCGCCTCGACTAGGCACGGTCAAGCGTTAGTTCCTTTCCTGACCCGACACCGCCTGATTTCGCGCGCTGAGAGCCATATTCTTTTTCGGGAGGCCGGCCTTTGTAGGAATTCGTGCTTGCCTACGAAGAGCGCTTTCCAGCGTTTGTTTACATCCCGCGGCCTCTTCGCGCGTTTGTGCAGATTTTTTCCGTCCGAGCAGTGCACCTTTGTCGCGACAACTCGCGCCTGATTATGCACTATCGTGTAACGCTCACCACTTTACTACTCACTGCATTCACGCCCTTGATTCACGCTGAAAACTACCACACACTTTCGCTCGGCGGGATGTATTCCCACGGCAGATGTAGGTATCCGACTTCCTTCCCCGCAGAGCCGATGCGGCGGACCGGCGGACGCTCATCAGCGCGCATCGCCTTAGCTGGCCATAGGCGCGCGCGCGCCGCCTTCGTTCCGCAGACCTGCCTCCTCCCGGCAAACCCAACAGGCGCCTTGGCGCGCCTTTAACTGAAAAGGATCACCGATTCAGATGGATCTCGCACATGCTCGCCGCGCCGACCAGTGGCCAATTGTGCAATCGGCGACTTCGAGCGACGGCCTCGACGAAGGCGCTCGCCTCCTGCTCTATTGGCAGATAATCCGGTCGCGCCTGAACCTCCTCGGCTTGTCCGTCCTGTGCGCAACGTTGCTGACTTTTGTTGTTACGACCTTTATCGAGACGCCGCGCTACCGAGCGATTGCTATTCTGCGCCCGGTCGATACGCAGGCGGCAATCAGCCGTTTGTGGGGAATGGTGGGCGCGCCGCCAATCGGCGCCGGGCGTCTACGGGAGCAGCAGACCGACGCGAAGGCTGAAGAGTTCGTCTCGATCTTAACCAGTTACTCCTTCACCTCGAAGCTGATTTCACAGTACGGGCTCGCGGGCAACCTCGAGGGAAAGCCGAGCAGGATATGGCCATTTCACGTGGATCACTCGCGATGGAATCTGTACCACGTGATGCTTGGGCGATTCAGCAGCCAGTACCATTCGGCGAGCGGCAACCTCGTGCTCCGTTTCGTCGATCCAAGTCCGGAACGCGCGCGCGCTATCCTACAAATATATATTCAGAGCCTGCGCACCCAGCTCCGTCGTGCCGCCGTGCAGGATGCACGCCTGGCCGCGGCCGAATTGAGCCGCCAGGCTCGCGCCGCCTCCGATACCTTTCTGCAGGAGCAGCTTTACGGTTTTGTCGCCGCTCAGCTCCAGCGCAAGGATCTTGCCGACGTCGATGCGGACTTCGCATTCAGGGTGATCGAGCCGCCCGTCGTCCCGGATACTCCTTACCAGCCGAAAATCCCGTTGGATTGTGTCCTTGCGGCCTTGGTGTCGACGTTCCTTTCCACGCTGGCGGTGATCGCCGTTGATTCCAAGCAGGCGCAATGACCAATCCGTCGCTGACCCGGTTTTTAAGTCCATTCCGTAGAGAGTTCGCGATGAAGTTTTCTCTCGTGATGCCAACGGTCGAACGCACCATAGAACCGCAACGGTTTTTCCAATCGCTTCGCGATCAGACCTTCACCGATTTCGAACTGATCGTAGTGGACCAGAATCGCGACCAACGGCTGCTGGAGCTCGTTGACCGCTTTTGCGGTTTTTTTTCCATCACCCATCTGCGGCCGACAGCGATCGGGGCCTCTCACGCCCGCAACGTGGGACTCCGGGTGGCGAGCGGGAACGTGATCACCTTTCCTGATGATTATTGCTGGTACGCCGACCGAACCCTCCTGGAGCGTGCGGCCGCCATTCTGGCCGCTCGTCAGCGTCTCGCAGCGGTTACCGGTCGCGCGCTCGATGAGCACGGCCGGCCCTGCCAGTTGCGATGGCCGACGCGCCCGGGGCGCCTCAATTGCTTTAACCTCTGGCGTATGGCGGTAGAGTTCACGATGTTCATGCGCCGCGAGTTATTCCAGGCGGTTGGCGAATTCGACGAGCACCTGGGACCTCCATGGTCGGCCGGTGAAGGCAGTGACTTGTTGATCCGCGCCTTGAGTGCCGGGTTTCGAATCGATTACGAACCAGGCCTTGTCGTTCAGCATCCGAATCCGGTCGTAGTTCATGACGAGCGCGTCCGCCGTCGCGCCTACCGGTACTCGGTCGGCTTTGGGCGCACTCTCAGAAAGAACGGCTATCCTGTCGCGACGGTTGCGTATCATTGCGCCCGCCCCGTCGGTGCGGCGCTGCTGGCGCTGCTTCTCGGCCGGCAACGCCAGGCGAAATACTACTGGGCGGCAAGTCGTGGAAAGATCCGCGGCTTCGCCCGCCCTGGTCCAGACGCCACGCCCAACTGCACGTCATTACTTTGAACCACACCCTTCTTTGCGCTTCTTTCTGCCTGCTCCTGTGCCTGGGCTACACTGAATTCACCAGGCGCGGAACCGCCAATGTCATCCTGCTCGCGCTGGTTGCCGAGAGCCTGTTACTCGTACAGGGTCAGGCGCTCTTCGTTCTGACCGACCTCTCGGCCCAGCCGGTGGTCCTCTATCCCGGTCCCGAACCGAAAGTCATAAGCGCGGCCGGTTTCACAATAGCCAATCTGTGTGTGACCGCCTCGCTTGTCGTTCTCGCGATTACCTACGTGCTCGCCCGCCCGACCCCAGAGAACCCGCCTTTGCGGCATCCGCAGCGCGGGGAGATCGAGACCGCGCCCTCGTATGCCGCCGCTGCGGGGGTCGTCGCGCTCGGAATTATCGGGCTCGTGGTGCTGTTTGGCGGCTTGCGGCATCTGCTGCACAACCCGGGCACGATGGTCGGTGGTCAGACTCTTCTGTTGATTCTGCTCTTCTGGGGCAAGATGCCACTTCTTCACAAGACCGCGTACCATCGCCGGCCTGTGTGGATCGATCACGCGCTGTTTCTTCTTGTTCTTTTCTTTCTGATGTTCAACTCGCGCCTTTTGGCCCTGATCGCTATCGCCGAGTACGGAATTCTTCATCACTATCGATCCGCGTCGCGCCGCCTTGGTGCGCGCGCAATCGTGGGATGCATTACGGCGTTACTGGTTGTCTTCGTCTACGGAACATTGAGAAACTTCGCCGATCTGTTTCATACCTACGATCTTCGACTGCTGCGGTTGTATTACCTACTTCCGGCGACGCATGCCTTAAATCCGCTGGCCCTTCTGTATGAGCAGGACGAATCCACGTTTTCCGGATTCGCTGGAATTCTTTCCGCCTATTGCGCACACGGAATATCGTACGATTTTGGAGCTTCCAACCTTCAGTTGCTGCTTCACTTCCTTCCGAACGCGGCACGGTCGGGCGTGTTTGCCAATCTTCAGCAGTGGGTCTCCACGGTTTACCCATATCACGGCTCGGTGCTGCCCGGTGGATACGAGGCGGCATTCGCTCACTTTGGATTTGTCGGCGTGTTGCTTTTTTCGATAGCCGTCGGATGGCTTCCGGCGCTACTCCATCGACGCCTCACTGACCCGGGTGCGGATCCCCTCTTTTACGGAATAGTCGCGGCGAACATGCTCACGGTATTCATTCTCGATTGGTGGGGAGTCGCATTCTTTCTTCTGGCCGATCTGGCCGTGCTGTGCGGCTATCGGATAACGCTGCTCGTCTTTCGCCCGGTGTCATTGAAATCAGTTCTGGCCGCTTCGCCTCAAGGAATCGCCGACGTATGCGAATAGGCATTGATGCGCGCCTCTTAACCTACCGGCGCGGGATGGGCAATTACGTTTACTCCTTGCTGAACGGTGTCTCCGCGATCCCCAGCCGCCACGAATTTTTCCTTTTTTTGAGCGCCGCCGACGCCCACAATCCGGAGACACTTCCGACAATG